>NZ_JBEYKR010000126.1:0-20208 GCF_040703535.1 Streptomyces sp. NPDC007346 | reverse complement strand
CAGCGCGTGGAGCGCCGCTGCGGACTCCTGCACGGTCTGCTGGTGCGACTCGATGCGCAGGTCGGGCGATTCGGGCGCCTCGTAGGGGTCGTCGATCCCGGTGAGACCGCTGATCTCACCGGCCGCCTGCTTGGCGTACAGCCCCTTCACATCCCGTACGGAGCACACCTCGACGGGCGTCGCGACGTGCACCTCCAGGTAGGTGGTGGACTCGGCGGCGTGCCGCTTGCGGACCGCCTCGCGGCTGTCGGCGAACGGGGCGATGACGGGGACCAGCACCTTCACGCCGTTGGCGGCGAGCAGTTCGGCGACGAAGCCGATCCGGGCCACGTTGGTGTGCCGGTCCTCGCGGGAGAAGCCGAGCCCCGCCGAGAGGAACTCCCGGATCTCGTCGCCGTCGAGCACCTCCACCTTGTGGCCCTCGGTCCGCAGCCGGCCCGCCAGCTCGTACGCGATGGTGGTCTTGCCCGCGCTCGGCAGACCGGTCAGCCAGATCGTGGCTCCCGTCTCCGTCACGCTCATCGAACTCTCCTGATCAGTCGTCATCAGCCGTGCAGCCCGCATTCGGTCTTGCCGCGTCCGGCCCAGCGGCCGGCCCGAGCGTCCTCGCCCTCCAGCACCCGGCGGGTGCAGGGCGCGCAGCCGACGGAGGCGTAACCGTCCATCAGTAGCGGGTTGGTGAGCACCCCGTGCTCCAGCACGTAGGCGTCCACGTCGTCCTGGCTCCAGCGGGCGATGGGGGAGACCTTCACCTTGCGGCGCTTGGTGTCCCAGCCGATGACCGGGGTGTTCGCCCGGGTCGGGGACTCGTCGCGGCGCAGCCCCGTCGCCCACGCGGTGTACGCGGTCAGGCCGTCCTCCAGCGGCCCCACCTTGCGCAGCGCGCAGCACAGGTCGGGGTCGCGGTCGTGCAGCTTCTCGCCGTGCTCCGCGTCCTGCTCGGCCACCGTCCGCCGCGGGGTGATCGTGATGACGTTGACGTCCATCACCGCGTCCACCGCGTCCCGGGTGCCGATGGTCTCGGGGAAGTGGTAGCCGGTGTCCAGGAAGACCACGTCCACGCCCGGCATGACCCGGGACGCCAGGTGCGCGACCACGGCGTCCTCCATGGAGGAGGTGACGCAGAAGCGGGGCCCGAAGGTGTCGGTGGCCCACGTCAGGATCTCGGTGGCGGAGGCGTCCTCCAGCTCCCGCCCGGCCTGTTCGGCCAGTTCCCGCAGCTGCTGGTCGGTGAGGTCCTGGCCGATCAGAGTGCCCGTCATATCCGGTCTCCTTCACCGTCGTTGCGCTGGACGCCCCGGGCCAGCAGACCCAGGAACTTCAGCTGGAACGCACGGTTGCAGGAGGCGCATTCCCAGGCGCCGTGGCCGGCCTCGTTGGGGCGCAGGTCCTCGTCGCCGCAGTACGGGCAGTGGAACGGGGCGGCTCGCTCGCTCATGACAGCGACTCCGCACTGGCGCGCGCCGCCCAGGTCGCGAAGCGCTCGCCGTCCTCGCGCTCCTCCTGGAAGCGGCCGAGCACCCGCTCGACGTAGTCCGGCAGCTCGGCCGAAGTGACCTTCAGGCCACGGACCTTGCGGCCGAACCCGGCGTCCAGGCCGAGCGCCCCGCCCAGGTGCACCTGGTAGCCCTCGACCTGCTCGCCGTTCTCATCCAGCATCAACTGGCCCTTGAGGCCGATGTCGGCGACCTGGATGCGGGCGCAGGCGTTCGGGCAGCCGTTGATGTTGATGGTGATCGGCTCGTCGAACTCCGGGATGCGGCGCTCCAGTTCGTCGATGAGGGCCGCGCCGCGCGCCTTCGTCTCGACGATCGCCAGCTTGCAGAACTCGATGCCGGTGCAGGCCATCGTGCCGCGCCGGAACGGGGAGGGCGTGACCTTGAGGTCGAGCGCCTCCAGACCGGCGACCAGGGACTCGACCTGCTCCTCGGCCACGTCCAGCACGATCATCTTCTGCTCGGCGGTGGTGCGCACCCGGCCCGAACCGTGTGCCTCGGCCACCTCGGCGATCTTGGTGAGCGTGGCGCCGTCGACCCGGCCCACCCGCGCGGCGAAGCCGACGTAGAAGCGGCCGTCCTTCTGCCGGTGCACCCCGAGGTGGTCGCGCCAGGTCTGGGCGGGCTCCTCGGGCGCGGGGCCGTCGACCAGCTTGCGCTGCAGGTAGTCGTCCTCCAGCACCTGGCGGAACTTCTCCGGGCCCCAGTCCGCGACGAGGAACTTCAGGCGGGCACGGGTGCGCAGCCGCCGGTAGCCGTAGTCGCGGAAGATCCCGATGACCCCGCCGAACACGTCGGGGACCTCGTCCACCGGCACCCAGGCGCCCAGGCGCACCCCGAGCTTGGGGTTGGTGGAGAGGCCGCCGCCGACCCAGAGGTCGAAGCCGGGGCCGTGCTCGGGGTGGTTCACGCCGACGAAGGCGATGTCGTTGATCTCGTGCGCCACGTCCAGGTGCGGGGAGCCGGAGATCGCCGTCTTGAACTTGCGGGGCAGGTTGGAGAAGTCGGGGTTGCCGATGAACCGGCGCTGGATCTCGTCGATGGCGGGCGTGCCGTCGATGATCTCGTTCTCCGCGACGCCCGCGACGGGCGAGCCGAGGATCGTGCGGGGCGTGTCACCGCAGGCCTCGGTGGTGGACAGGCCCACCTCTTCGAGGCGCCGCCAGATCTCCGGCACGTCCTCGATCCGGATCCAGTGGTACTGCACGTTCTGCCGGTCGGTGAGGTCGGCGGTCCCGCGCGCGAACTCCTGGGAGATCTCGCCGATCACCCGCAGCTGCTGGGTGGTCAGCCGGCCGCCGTCGATGCGGACGCGCAGCATGAAGAACTTGTCGTCCAGCTCCTCCGGCTCCAGCACGGCCGTCTTGCCGCCGTCGATGCCGGGCTTGCGCTGGGTGTACAGCCCCCACCAACGCATGCGTCCACGCAGGTCGTTGGGGTCGATGGAGTCGAAACCGCGCTTGGAGTAGATCGTCTCAATACGTGTCCGTACGTTGAGACCGTCGTCGTCCTTCTTGAACTGCTCGTTCCCGTTGAGAGGGGTGTGGTGGCCCACGGCCCACTGGCCCTCGCCACGGTGGCGTCCGGCCTTGCGGCGGGGCGTGGCGGGCGCAGGCTGTTGCGGGGTAGCGGCCATGACAGTACGTCCTTCGGGACTGCAGGAGGGCGGCTCTGAGCGGCACACTCGCGCTGAGGCGCGGCGGTGCGCGGGGCAGTTCAGAGGTAAGAGGGGTGGGCGGGTGCTGGGACTCTCAGCTCGCCGGACAGATGGCGCTGGACATGCGGCAGAGGTCGACGTGGCGTCGACTCACCAAGGCAATTCCAGTTCCAGACATGACGGAAGCGTGTCACGCGGATCTCGGGACAGTCCACCACTATCCGCAATGTGGACGACATGGTCTCACAGAATGAGACGATGTGGTGGCGGTCACATGCTGCGCCGGTGGCCATGCCGGTGGCAACGGGGACAAATCGCCCCAGGGGGGAGCCGGGGTGATGGCCCCGGCTCGGAGATTCAGGAGGTGGTGGGGGTGCCGTACGCTCCCGGCCACGGCCCCGGAGTCGCCACGTCCGGCTCCACCTCGGTCTTCGTGTCGAAGAGCCGGAAACCCCGGCGCAGATAGTTGTCCATCGCGTGCGGGCCGTCCTTCGAGCAGGTGTGCAGCCACACCCGCTGCGTCGCCGGCCGCTCGGGCCACCGCTCCGCCAGGTCCCAGGCGCGCGCCGCCCCGTACGAGAGGAGGTGGCCGCCGATCCGCCGCCCCCGGAAGGCCGCGATCAGCCCGAAGTACAGGATCTCCACCACGCCGTCGTCCTGGGCGTCCAGCTGGATGTACCCGGCCGGCGTCCCGTTCACGTACGCCACCCAGGTCTCCGCCCCGGGCCGCTGGAGCAGCTCCTGCCACTGGTCGTACGTCATCCCCAGCCGGTCGGTCCACCGGATGTCGCCGCCCACCGCCGTGTAGAGGAAGCGGCTGAACTCCGGCAGCGGCACCTCGGACCGCACGATCCGTACGTCACCCTCCGGTACGGCGGCGGGCCGCAGATCGGCGGGGGACGTCTGCTCCAGCGACCAGACGGTCACCTCGCTGGTCGCCGGGGCCACCGGTGCCGCCGGGACTGCTGAGGCCGCCGGTGCCGCCGGGGCCGCATCGGTCACCTGGGTCGTCTCCGTCGCCACGGTCGCCTGGGTCGCGTCGCCGGTCGGTGCGGGGGAGTGCGCGGGGTTGCTCATGGCGGCCAGAAAACCATGCCGCCGCCGGCCGGTGCACAGCGGGCCCGCCCATCGGAGCCGGTCAGGGCGTCCCGGCCCGCTGCCGGGCCCCCACCACCACCGGCGCCTTCGAGTGCGGCAGCAGGTCGGCCGGGTGCTCCGGATGGACCACCTCCACCTCCACCCCCTCCCCGAAGCGGTACGGGCGGTGCGCCAGCACCTCCGCCAGATGGCGCCGGAGCCGGGAGACCTCGGCCCGTACCGTCACCGTCCGGGTCGCGTCCCCGAAGATGTCCTGCGCCAGCTCCGAGGCCGTACGCCCCTCACGGTGCACCGCCAGCGCGTACAGCAGCTCCGCGTGGCGCGGCGAGAGCCGCTGCGTGGAGGTGCCCAGCGGGCCCACCAGATGCACGGCCAGCGCCCGCGGCCGGCTCAGATCGAGCACCGCCCGGCGCGGCGCCCCCTCCGCCGTACTGTCCGACACCTGCACCAGCCAGCCGCCCGGCAGCGGCTCCACCCGGCACATGCCGAGCGAGGGCAGCCACACCCTCCCCGCCACCAGCGACTTCGGCAACGGCAGCCGGTCCACCGGCGGCATCCCCGTCACCGCCGCCAGCCGCCCGTGGGCGTCCACCACCAGCGCCCGGCCCCCCAGCCGGCACAGGATCGGCGCCGCCACCGCGCGCAGCCGCTCGATCGCCACCAGATGGCGGGTGCGGATCTCACCCTCGGCGAGCCGCGCCACCGAGTCCACCAGGGCCAGCGTCGCCGGATGGAAGGTGGAGGCAGGACCGCTGATGTCGACGATCCCCACCAGCCGGCCGTCCCGCGGATCACGGACCGGGGCCGCCGCACAGGTCCAGTTGTGCAGGGCCCGGATGAAGTGCTCGGCCGAGTGGACCTGGATGGGAGCGCGGGCGGCCAGCGCCGTACCGATCGCGTTCGTCCCCGTCGCCGCCTCCGCCCAGGCGGCCCCCTCCTCCAGGCAGATGTCGTGCGCCCGGTGGAGCACCCCGGAATGGCCCTGGCGCCACAGCACCCGGCCCTCGGCGTCGGTGACCACCATGATCTGCTGCGCGGCGTCGGCGATGGAGGCGAGCCCCGCCCGCAGCAGCGGCATCACCTCGCCGAGCGCCGTGCTGTGCCGCCGGTGCTCGATCTCCTCCGCCCGCAGCAGCTCGCTCTCCGGCGACTGACCGGGGTCGATGCCGCTGCGTACGGCCCGGTCCCAGGAGGCGCCGATCTCCGCCCGAGGGGCGGCGGAGGTCCGCTCACCCGCCAGCCGGGCCTCCCTGGCCCGGTGGAGCAGCCGGGCCGCGCGGTCCGCCTCCTGGCCGATCACCCGCACCACCCCGGCAGAACCCGTCTGACTCATGGTCCCCCTTGTTCCCCGCTGTTCCCCCGGAACACCCGGCCCCATCCTGCCGCCCGGGTGCGCCCCGCCGTGCGGCGCACAATCGGTTGCAACCCTTTGCAACTCTGGCGATGTCCCATCAGAACGTACGACAGTGGGAGCGTGTCGCACGCCGGGCCCGTGCCCGGCGCGCGGCGCGGTTCAGGCATGGAGGGTGGTGCCGTGTCGGCGCAGCACCACCCTCCGTCGCTTCCCCGTCGGCGCCTACTCCGCGACCGGCCGGGCCCGCGCCACCACCGAGGCCAGATCCGGACTGTGCGGCAGCGTCCCGAACGCCGAACCCCAGTCCCCGCCCAGCCGCGAGGCGCAGAACGCGTCGGAGACCTCCGGCGGCGCCCAGCGCACCAGCAGCGAACCCTGGAGCACCAGCGCCATCCGCTCCACCAGGCGCCGCGCCCGCGCCTCGATCCCCTCCAGGTCCGCCAGCTCGGTCAGCAGGTCCTTGATGGCCGCGTCCAGCCGGTGATCGGCCCCGCGCGCCTTGCCGACCTCCCGCAGGAACGCCTCCAGCGCCTGCGGCTCCCGCTGGAGCGCCCGCAGCACGTCCAGCGCCTGTACGTTGCCCGAGCCCTCCCAGATCGAGTTGAGCGGCGCCTCACGCAGCAGCCGGGGCATCCCCGACTCCTCCACGTACCCGTTGCCGCCCAGGCACTCCAGCGCCTCGCCCACGACCGGCGTGCACCGCTTGGTCACCCAGTATTTGGCGGCGGGCACCGCGATCCGCAGGAACGCCCGCTCCTCCTCGGTGTCCGTGTCGTACGCGGAGGCCAGCCGCATCGCCAGGACGGTGGCCGCCTCCGACTCCAGCGCCAGGTCGGCCAGGACGTTGCGCATCAGCGGCTTGTCGATCAGCAGCCCGCCGAAGGCGCTGCGGTAGGTGGCGTGGTGGATCGCCTGCGCCACCGCCTGCCGCATCAGCGCCGCCGAACCGAGCACGCAGTCCAGCCGGGTGGCCGCCACCATCTCGATGATGGTGCGCACCCCGCGCCCCTCCTCACCGACCCGGCGGGCCCAGGTCCCGTCGAACTCGACCTCGCCGGAGGCGTTGGACCTGTTGCCCAGCTTGTCCTTCAGCCGCTGGATCGCGAACACGTTGCGCGTGCCGTCGGGCAGGACGCGCGGCACCAGGAAGCACGTCAGCCCGCCCGGCGCCTGCGCCAGCACCAGGAACCCGTCGGACATCGGCGCCGAACAGAACCACTTGTGCCCGGTGAGCAGATACTCACCCTCGCCGGAGACCGGCTCCGCCCGGGTCGTGTTGGACCGCACGTCGGTGCCGCCCTGCTTCTCCGTCATGCCCATCCCGAAGAGCACCCCGGCCTTCTCCCGCGCGGGCGCCAGCCCCTCCTCGTACACGTACGAGGTCAGCCGCGGCTCCCACTCGGCGGCCAGCACCGGGTCGGTCCGCAGCGCGGGCACCGCGGCGTGCGTCATCGAGAGCGGGCAGCCGTGCCCCGCCTCGGCCTGCGTCCAGACCAGGAACCCGGCCGCACGCCGCACATGGCCGGCCGGACGGCCCCAGGCGTCGGTCAGCCCGGCGGCGACCGCGTGCCCCAGGAGCCGGTGCCAGGCCGGATGGAACTCCACTGCGTCGATCCGGTTCCCATACCGGTCATGGGTGCGCAGAACGGGCGGATGCTCGTTCGCCTGCGCACCCCACTCCTGGGCCTGCGCCGAACCCGCGGACCTCCCGAGCGTCCCGAGCTCCTCCCGCGCCTCGGGCAGGACGCCCGGTTCGATGTGCCGTTCGACTGCCTCGGACAGGGCCCGGTCCGCGGCGTAGACGTCATAGCCGACCAGCGGCGGAACCTGATTGGTCACTGTGTGAGTGGTGGCTGCCATGCCGATACGGTAAGGAGGTGCAGGCAGCAAATGAAACACCCGAGCGGCCACCGGGCCGGCTCCACCGGGCCCGAGTCCTCTACCGCAACGTCTCCAAGCGGCGGATGGTATGGCAGTTGCTCAAGGACACCGTCAACTCGTGCATGGAGTACCGGATCCTCGGGCTGGCGGCCGAGGCGGCGTTCTTCACCCTGCTCTCCCTGCCCCCGCTGCTGCTCGGCCTGATCGGGCTGCTCGGTTACGTCGACGAGTGGACGAGCACCACCACGGTCGCCTCCATCGAGCGCAACATCCTCTCGGCGTCGCAGACCGTGCTCTCCGAGCGCGGGGTCAACGACTTCGCCAAACCGCTGCTCGCCGACGTCACCACCGGCGCCCGCCCCGACGTCATCTCCATCGGCTTCGCCATCGCCCTGTGGTCCGGCTCCCGCGCGGTGAACGTCTTCATCGACACCATCACCGTCATGTACGGGCTCGACGGCCACCGCGGCATCGTCAAGACCCGGCTGCTCGCCTTCCTGCTGTACGTCGTCGCCCTGCTGCTGGGCGCGGTGGTGCTGCCGCTGCTCGTCGTCGGCCCCGACCGGGTCGTCGAGTTCGTGCCCTGGGGCACCGAGGTCATCGCCGTCCTCTACTGGCCGCTGGTCATCGTGCTGACGATCGCGTTCCTCACGACGCTCTACCACGTGTCCGTCCCCGTCCGTTCGCCCTGGATCGAGGACGTCCCCGGGGCGCTCGTGGCGCTCGGGATGTGGGTGGTGGGCAGCTTCCTGCTGCGGATCTACCTCACCAGCACGGTCGAGGGACCGACGATCTACGGCTCCCTGGCGGCGCCCATCGCCGTCCTGCTCTGGATCGGTATCTCCGCCTTCGCCGTCCTGGTCGGCGCGGCGGTCAACGCGGCCATCGACCGGGTGTGGCCCTCGCTCGCCACCGCCGCCGCCCGCCAGGCCACCGAACGCGTCCGGGCCGCGCAGGCCGCCGAGTTCGTCGCCCGGACCCGCCCGGCCGTCCGGGGCAACGCGGCCGTCGACGAGGAGGAGGACGACGACCCCGCCTACATGCCCTCGGAGTTCCCCGAGCGCTGGTCCCGCTTCCTGCCGCCCGACGACGTCAAGTCGCGGCTCCAGTCGACCTGGGAGAAGGAATCCAGGGACCCCAAAGGAGCCAGGGACTCCAAAGGAACCAAGGACCCCAAGGACCCCAAGGAGCCGAAGGAGACCAGGCGCCCCAGGGAGAACGGCAGGCCGGGCAAGGAGTCCGGGCAGCCCCGGGACGACTCCGGGCCGACCGGCTCCTAGCGTGGAGACATGCCTCAGGAACCCCGGCGCTACCAGGAGAGGCCCTCCCGGCTGCCCGGCGCCGTCGTTTGGACCTGGGACGCCCCCGACCGCCCGCCGCGGGAGGCCCGCTCCGTGCTGCCCGACGGCTGCATGGACCTGATCTGGACCGGCGGCCGCATCGTCGTCGCCGGGCCGGACACCCACGCCTTCGAGGTGGAGCCGCAGAACCGCGACTCCTGCGCCGCGATCCGGTTCGCCCCCGGCACCGCACCCGTACTCCTCGGCGTACCGGCGTCACTGCTGCGCGACCGGCGGGCCGAGCTCACCGACCTCTGGCCTTCGGCAGCCGTACGCCGGCTCGCCGAGCGGATCGAGCGGGCCCCCGACCCCGCCGAGGCCCTGGAGCGCATCGCCCTGGACCGGATCGCCGACACCGGGCCCCCAGACCCCCGGACGGTCGCCGTCGCCGAGGGGCTGCGCCGGGGCAGGACCGTCGCCGCGACGGCGGCGGAGGCCGGGCTCGGCGCCCGCCAACTCCACCGCCACTCCCTGGCCGTGTTCGGCTACGGCCCCAAGACCCTGGCCCGGATCCTCCGCCTCCAGCGCGCCCTGGAGCTCATCCGCACCGGCCTCCCGTACGCCGAAGCGGCCTGCGCGGCGGGCTGCACCGACCAGGCGCACCTCGCACGCGAGATGCGCGACCTGGCCGGCACCACCCTGGGGGCCTACTTCGCGGCAGCCGGTGCGAACAGCGAGACCCCGCAGCCGTCCGGGTCCAGCACCACCGCGTAACGCTGCCCCCACACCGCGTCCCACGGCTTCAGGTGCCCGGTGTGACCGGCACCCGTCAGCTCCGCGTACAGGGCGTCCACCTCCGCCGGGCTGTCACAGACGAACGCCAGCCCCAGCCGCTCCCCGCCCGCCGGGCGCTCCCAGCTCGGGTCGTACGAGAGGACGACGTCCTCGGTGTCCCACAGCAGCCGCTGCCCGCCCGGCAGGACCACCTCCACATGCGGGGCGGACTCCGCCCCGGCCGGGATGTCGAGGCCGAGCCTGCGGTAGAAGGCGAGCGAGGCGGGCAGGTCCGCCGTGACGATGCTGATCGCGTCGAATCGTGGAGTCATGGAACGACCGTAGAGGCGGCAGGTCCCGACGGTCTTGTACGAATCGGACGCGCGCGCCGGTACGCACCGGACGGGCGCGCACGTCCGGGCACGCCGCTCGGGTGCGCGCCGACCGGGTGCACCGCCCGTGCACGCTGTCCGTGCGCGCCGCCCGTACGCACCGACCGGGCGCACGGCCCGTACGCGCCGACCGTGCCCGCCGACCGGGCACAACGCCCGTACGCGCCGACCGGGCGAACTCACCCCCGGCAGTCGTCCACCGAGGTCCCCGCCTCGGTCAGCGCGAGCCCCAGGTCCGCCCGTTCCGTCACCCAGCGCGTCGGCCGGTGGCGCGGGTCGCCCGTCGCCGCGTGCAGCGCCCGCTGGAGCTTCAGCAGCCGCCGGGCCCCGATCCGCTCGCCCCAGGCCAGCGGCCCGGCCGGATAGCCGAGACCGGTCGTCACCGCCAGGTCGATGTCGGCCGGGGTGGCGAGCGACCGCTCCGCGATCGAGGCGCCGACCGCGACGATCGACGAGACCAGCCGCTGCGCCACCGAGCCCGCCGTGTCCCGCACCACCGTCACGGCGTGCGGCTCATCGGCCGCCGCCCGCGCCAGCACCGCCCGGCCGTCCCGGGCCGCCGCCGGATCGGTGGCGGCCGTCACCGCGAGGACCCGCCGCAGTCCGGCCGCGGGCAGCACCTCCACGCCCAGCGTGCGTTCCGCCGGCAGCCCGCCCGCCCTGATCGCACCGGACACCGTCGTCCCCCACCCCGGCACCAGCACCAGCGCCTCGGCGGACGGCCCCTCGCCCCGCTCGATCCGGACGCCCGCCGCCTCCAGAGCACCGGAGAGGGCCTCCACGTACGACGTCGTCTCCACGGACCCGCTCGCGGCCAGGAACACCGGCCGGTCGCCGTTCCCGGTCACCGCCGCCTCCGGGGCGGGCCCCTCGGCGCCCTCGCCGTACGCGTACCAGCCCTGCCCGGTCTTGCGGCCGTGCAGCCCCGCCACCACCCGGTTCGGGGTGAGGTAGGACGGGCGCAGCCGGTCCTCGTACCGGAAGCCCTGCCAGATCGAGTCGATCACCGCGGCCGTGACGTCGAGCCCGGTGAGGTCCATCAGCTCGAACGGACCCATCCGCAGGCCCAGCACGTCCCGCGCGATCCGGTCGATGTCGGCCGGCCCCGCCACCGACTCCTCCAGCAGCGCGAGCGCCTCCGTCACCAGCCCCCGTCCCGCGTGGTTGACGAGGAAGCCGGGGGTGTCGGCGACGGTCACCGCCCGGTGCCCGCACCCCTCCACCAGCTCTGCCAGCGCGGCCGGGATCTCCGGGCGGGTCGCCGCACCCGGCACCACCTCCACGATCCGCATCAGCGGCACCGGGTTGAAGAAGTGCAGCCCGGCCAGGCGCGAGGGGTCCTGGAGGGTCGCCGCGATCCGGGTCACCGACAGGGAGGAGGTGTTGGTCGCGAAGACGGCGGAGGCGGGCAGCGCCTGCTCCAGCCGGCCGAACACCTCGGCCTTGGTCTCCAGGTCCTCCCGTACGGCCTCGATGACCAGCTCCACCTCCGGCCCGGCCGCCCACGGGTCGGCCAGCGGCACCAGCCGCGCCACGGAGGCGTCGCGGTCGGCGGCGGACATCCGGCCCTTGACCACCGCCCTGTCCAGCATCGAGGCCACGAAGCCGACGGCGTCCTTCACCGCTTCGGCCCGTACGTCGCCCAGCTCCACGGTGTGCCCCGCGCTCGCCGCCCACTGGGCGATGCCGCGGCCCATGGCCCCGGCTCCGACGATCCTGATAAGCATGGCGGTTGGGGCCCTTTCGACGGAGGGGAAAACGGAGGGACAGCAGAAGGAAGGCGAAGAGGGAAGCGGAGAGGGAAACGGAGAGGGAAACGGGAACGGGAACGGGCTGGGAACAGTCCCGGGTCAGCGGAGGTAGACCCGGCGCGGGTCGACATCGTCGCGCAGGAGCCGCAGCTCCGCATCCGTGGGCCCGTCCACCGTCGCGACCGTGCCGGCCACCTTCAGCTCCCAGCCGGTCGCGGCCCTGACCTGCTCGACGGTGACCCCGGGGTGCACGGCGACCAGCCTCAGCTCGTCCCCGACACCGTCGCGGGCGAGGATGCCCAGCTCGGTGATGACCCGGGTGACGCCGGTGCCCAGCGGGCGGATGCCGTCCGCGAGCGCCCGGTCCGGGCCGGGTGTGGTGCAGAAGTCGAGCACGGCGGCGAAGGAGCGGGGCGTGTGGCGGCGCATCACGACGAACACCTCCCGGGCGTTGGCCATCACCTCGACCGCGCCCCCGGAGCCCGGCAGCCGCACCGACGGGCTCTCCCACTCCCCGATCACCGAGGTGTTGAGGTTGCCCCACCGGTCGATCTGCGCGGCCCCCAGGAAGCCGACGTCGATGTGGCCGCCCTGGAGCACGCAGCCGAACAGCGCGGGCATCGACAGCACCGCCTCGGCCCCCGTGATCAGGACCGCGTCCGCGATGGTCTCCGGGAGGTGGGAGGGGTGCGCGCCGCAGACCCCGGACTCGTACACCACCTCGATCCCCGGCGCCACGGTCAGCCGCGCCAGCTCGACGGCGAGCGTCGGCAGCCCGATCCCCGCGAACACGGTCCGCCGGCCCGCCAGTTCACGCGCGGCGACGACGGAGAGCCGCTCGGCCGAGGTGACGGACCGCACGGCCGTCGCACGCTCCTCGCTCACAGCCGCCTCCCGTAGTTCACCGGCTCGCTCAGCGCCTCGCCGACCGCGAGGCCGGCCCAGAACTCCTCGCCCAGCTTCGCCACGTACTCCGCGTGGTCGGCGGTCCCGTACACCCACTGCGCCAGCCACTCCCGCAGCCGCGCCGGGTCCTTGCTGATCGCGGACCAGGCCCGGTAGAAGGCGTTGTCCCGGTCGTAGTAGCCCTGCGCGAACGAGGGGTGCGCCCCGCGCGGGCAGAGCACCACCGCGTCGACCGCGTGGGCCGGGACGAGGGTGCGGTTCGGGTCCGCGCGGACGACCTCGTCCGCCACCAGCTCCTCCACCACCACGACCGCCTTCTCCGCCGCGTACACCGCCTCGGCCTGGACGCCGGTCAGCCCCCAGATCTGGGTGTTGCCCCGGCGGTCGGCGCGCTGGGCGTGGATGATCGTCACGTCCGGGTTGACGGGCGGCACGACGTAGATCTGCTCGGTGGTCCCGTCGGCGGCCGGGTAGGGCGAAGTGACCTTACGCATCCCGGGGTTGACCTTCGGCAGGTCGCTGCCCGCGTACGAGCGCAGCGGGTGGAACGGCAGCCGCTGCGCACCGGCGAGGTAGCGGCAGACCATCCCGTAGTGGCTGTACTCCTCGAACGCCAGCGGCTCGGGATCGGCGTGCTCGACACGCCGCCGCAGCTCACCGAGCGAACCGGCGGAGGAGTTGCCCACGAAGGAGGAGACCAGCCGCGTCACGCACCCGGCGGCCAGCATCTGGTCCACCACGATGTCCGCCGTCATCCGGACGACCGTGAGATCCCGGCGGCCCTGCCGGATGATCTCGTGCCCGGCGGCGGTCGGGACGAGATGGGTGAACCCTTCGAGGCTCACGGTGTCCCCGTCATGGACGAAGGCGGCGACGGCCTCCCTCATCGACATGACCTTGCCGGCCGCCGCGGCCGCCCCGGCCTTCCGGTCCACGCTGCCCCTAGTCGTCGAAGTGCCGTCGGTATGTGGTGGTCCCACGGTGTCAGCGCCCATTGATGGCTGTCCAATACCGAATTAAGGTCGGATCGAGACGCCAGGAGTATGGATATGGAACTACGCCACCTCGACGCGTTCCTCGCCGTGGCCGAGGAACTGCACTTCGGCCGGGCCGCCAAGCGGCTCCAGATGGCCCAGCCACCGTTGAGCCAGCGGATCCGCCAGCTGGAGAGGGAGCTAGGCGTCCAGCTCTTCCACCGCAACACCCGCTCGGTCCGGCTCACCAGCGCGGGGGAGTCCTTCCTCGAACCCGTACGGAGCGTCCTGGACGACCTGGACACCGCCGTCCGGGCCGCCAGATCGGCGGGGAGGGGCGAGTACGGCCGGGTCACCATCGGCTTCGCCGGGGCCTCCAGTCACGAGACGCTGCCCCGGCTCACCCGGGCCGTGCGCGCCGCCCACCCCGGGCTCGAACTCGTCATGACCGGCCAGACGTACGCCAACACCGCCCTGGCCCGGGTCGCCGACGGCTCGCTCGACCTCGGCTTCGTCCGGCTGCCGGTGACCCGGCCCGGCGTCGCCCACCGGGTGATCGACGAGGAGGAGCTGGTCTGCGCCCTGCCCTTCGACCACCCGCTCGCCCGCCGCGAGGCCGTACCCCTCGCCGTACTCGCCGGCGAACCGTTCGTCTCCTTCCCCGCCAACTCCGGCTCCACCGTCCGCGACGCCATGACCGAGGCCTGCGAGAGCGCCGGATTCACCCCGCGCGTCGTCCAGGAGGCCCCCGACTCGTACACGATCCTCGCCCTGGTCGCCGCCGGGGTCGGCGTCACCCTCACGGTCACCTCCGTCCAGCACATCCAGCAGAACGGCCTGGTCTACCGCCCCGTCGCCGGGCCCCCCATCCGCCTCCGGGCGGCCCTGGCCTGGCGGGCCGACAACCCCTCCGCCGCCCTGCGCGCGGTGCTCGCCGTGGCGCAGGAGGCGCTGCCGACCCCCGTGCGTGACCGCTACTGAGACCGGCGGCCTCTCAACCCGGCGCGCATTCGATATTGGACCGACTCGGTGACCGGATGCGAAGGTCGAGTCGGATGCGAAGGCCACGCCGCCCCCCGCACCTCGCCCGCCCCAGGAAAGGCCCCGCCGTGCCGCTCGAAGTCGTCATCTGCGAACCGCTGCGCACCCCCATCGGCCGCTTCGGCGGAGCGTTCGCGCAGCAGACACCGGCCTCGCTCGCCGCGCACGTCATCGCCGAGGTCGTCGCCCGCACGGGCATCGACCCCGACCGGGTCGACGAGGTGATCCTCGGCCACGCCTACCCGACCAGCGAGGCCCCCGCCATCGGCCGGGTCGCCGCCCTGGACGCCGGGCTCCCCACCACCGTCACCGGCACCCAGATCGACCGCCGCTGCGGTTCGGGGCTCCAGGCGGTGCTGGACGCGGCCATGCAGATCAGGACCGGCTTCAGCGACGTGGTGATCGCGGGCGGCGTCGACGTCATGAGCGCCGCGCCCTACTACACCCACGACGGACGCTGGGGCATCAAGGGCCCCGGCCTCCAGCTCCACGACTCCCTCGCCCGGGGCCGGATCACCGCCGGAGGCGTCCGCCACCCGGTCCCCGGCGGCATGATCGAGACCGCCGAGAACCTGCGCCGGGAGTACGGGATCAGCCGCGCCGACCAGGACGCCCTGGCCCTGCGCTCGCAGCAGCGGGCGGCCCGCGCCACCGCCGAGGGGCGGTACGCGGCGGAGACCGTCCCCGTCACCGTACGCACCCGCAAGGGCGAGTCCACCGTCACCGCCGACGAACACCCTCGCCCCGACACCACCGCGGAGCAACTCGCCGCCCTCCGCCCGGTGATGGCGAAGTCCGACCCGGAGGCCACCGTCACGGCCGGCAACGCCAGCGGCCAGAACGACGCGGCCGCCGCCTGCCTGGTCACCAGCGCCGAAACCGCCGAACGCCTCGGCCTCACCCCGCTCGTCCGCCTCGTCTCCTGCGCCCGCGCCGGAGTCCCCGCCGCCACCATGGGCATCGCCCCCGTCGCCGCCACCCGCACGGCACTGGACCGGGCCCAGCTCACCCTCGCCGACCTCGACCTGATCGAGCTGAACGAGGCGTTCGCCGCCCAGGTCCTGGCCTGCACACGGGAGTTGGGCCTCGGCGAGACCGACCACGAACAGCGCGTCAACGTCAACGGGTCGGGCATCTCGCTCGGCCACCCGGTCGGCGCCACCGGCGCCCGCATCCTCGCCACGCTCACCCGCGAACTCGTCCGCCGGGAGGGCCGCCTGGGCCTGGAGACGATGTGCATCGGCGGCGGCCAGGCACTCGCCGCCGTCTTCGAACGCGTCACGCCCTAATCGGCCCTGGCCTCCTGCGCGTACAGGTAGTGCCGAGTCCCCGCGAGCACCCCGCGGAACCAGGCGTCCACCTCGTCCTGTCCCATGGCCGCCCAGTCGGGGGTCTCCTCCACCTGGGCGCGGCCCATGCGGCGCCCCAGCTCCACCAGGCGGGCGCCCGCCGCCGTACGTTCGTCCGCGTACCGCTCCAGCGCCGCGGCCACCGTCGGCCCCTCGAGCAGCACCCGCTCCAGGCAGAGCGCGTCCTGCAACGCCTTGACCGCGCCGCTCGCCGTGTGCGGCCTGCTCACCCCGGCCGCGTCCCCCGCGAGCAGCAGCGGCGCCCTGGCGGCCCGCGGGACCTGGACGTCGGCGACCGGATGGCAGGCCGTCGTCCGGTGCGTGCCGTGGGCGACGATCTGCGCCCACGCCGCCGGGAAGTGCTCCTGGGCCAACTCGCGTACGTACGGCCCCGGATCGGCCGCCCGGGTGGCGGGCGGCCTGCCGTAGACGGCGTACGCGAGCAGCCGGTCGTCCGGCCCGGCGGGTGCGCCGTCCCGCGGTGCGCCCGGGATCAGATAGAAGATGCCGTGCCCGCCCGGGAACCCCAGCGTCACCCACGCACCGCGCAGCAGCTCCAGCTCCCGGGGGTGTTCCGCCAGCGCGCTCAGCGGGATCGCCCCGCGCCAGACCGGATAGCCGGCCGGCTCCGGAAGCAGCCCCGGGGCGAGCAACTGCCGGGTGCGCGAGGCGTGTCCGTCGGCCCCCACCACGACGTCGTACCGCTCCTCGCCCCGCGCGGTGGTGATCACCGCCCGCCCGTCACGGTCCTCGCCGACCGAGGTGACGGGCTGCCCCCGCAGATAGCGCACCGCACCCGCGCTCGCGCGCAACGACCGCCACAGAAGGCCCCAGTTGCACGGGGTCACGGGGGAGGTCTGGCGGGCCAGCTCCCGTGTCGAGCGCCCGCCCGGCTCCCGGGTCAGCCAGACCCGCGTCGCCACCGGTGCGGTCTCCATCCCCGCCTCCAGATAGCCGCGGCCGACCAGCTCCCGGTGGAGCGGCGGCGGCATCACGATGCCGAAGCCCCGGTCCTGGAGCTCGGCGCCACTGCGCTCGTAGACGGTGACCTCCGCCCCTGCCCGGGTGCCCGCGACGGCCGCCGCGCACCCGGCGATGCTGCCGCCGATCACCCCGATACGTAACGCCGCTGCCACGTTCCGACCCCTCTCCGGCCTGTCCGTTCCTCGAAGTCTCGCGCCCGTTCGGGGCGTGCGAAAGGTCCGGCCGGACAGTCCCCGCTGTCCGGCCGGACCTCGTTCCCGTGGCGGGCGGGCCGTCAGTCCCGCGCGTCGCGGGTGCGGCGCGTCAGCGCCGCTCCGCCGAGCAGCAGCGCGGCGCTGGCGCCTGCCGCCAGGCCGAGACCGGCCGCACCGGTGTCGGCCAGGCCGTCGGTGTCGGAGCCGGGCGTGTTCGACCCGGGGGTGTCCGAACCAGGGGTGTCGGTCGGCGGCTCCTCGGCCGGGGGCTCGTCGACCGGCGGCTGGTCCACGGGCGGCTCTTCGGCCGGGGGCTCCTCCGTGGGCGGCTGGTCGACCGGGGGCTCCTCGGTGGGCGGCTCCTCGGTCGGGGGCTGGTCGACCGGCGGCTCCTCGGTCGGCGGCTCCTCCGTGGGCGGCTCTTCGGCCGGGGGCTCCTCCGTGGGCGGCTCCTCGACCGGGGGCTCCTCGGTCGGCGGCTCGGTGGGCGGGTAGTCCTTCCCCGGGCCGCTCACGTTCGCGCACTGGTTGCCGAAGGCCGGGTTGAGCGCACCGACGATGTTCACGGTGTTGCCGCACACGTTCAACGGCACGTGGACGGGGGCCTGGACGAGGTTGCCGGAAAGGACGCCGGGAGAGTCGGCCGCCACGCCCTCGGCGCTGGAACCGCCCGTGCCGTTCCCACCGTTGCCGCCGTTGCCGTATCCGTAATCGTCGTCGTGGCCGCTGGAGCTCACGTTCGCGCAGGCGTTGCCGAACGTGGGGTTCAACAGGGCGATCACATTGACGGTGTTGCCGCACGCGTTGACCGGGATGTGCACGGGCACCTGCACGGCATTGCCCGAACCGACCCCCGGGGAACCGACGGCAGCGCCCTCGGCCGACGCATCGGCGTACGCGGAGCCGCCGGCCGCGGCCAGGAGGCCCGACGCGGCCGCCATGACGATCATGCTTCTGTTCAAGGCCTGTCGCATTACTTGCCCTTCCTAGGACATTCGCGAGGACATACGCGTGGGTGCTTCGCGCGCGGAGCCGTCGGGTGGTGCCGCTGCTGTGGCGGCCCCCCGGATTCCCACGGGAAGCCATGGTGAAAGTCGTTACACATGCGCGCTGGACGACTGCCATAACGATCTGAAGGCCTGCGGGAAACTCGGATGGGCGTGGAAATTATGTAATCACCCGAACGGATGATTCGGGTGAACCGTGCCCTGACCCGGCCTCCGTTGGAGGGAAACGATTCGGCCCCAACTTTCGCTTCCATGCGATGCGTTGACCTTCAGGGGCGCGATACGGCGGTGGGTGCGTCGCGTGAGGGCGGTCCGTGTATGTCGACCCGTTCGGGCGGACGCCTCGGACGCCGCGTCCGCAATTCCTTCACGAACAGATGGCCGTGCCGACGGAGACGGTGTTAAAGGCGCGCGCAGGCGCGTTCCGTCGCACTCCCGCCCAGTGCGCCCCCGTGCCCGGCATTCGGGTGAATGGACGTCACCAAACGCCCGCCGCCGAGTTGGTCAGGGCGCTCCGCTACGGGGTGACCAGTACGAGAAGGGTTAATCGTGATCAAGAAGGTTCTGGCTACGGGCGCTGTCGCCGCCTCCATCCTCGGGCTCGGCTCGACGCAGGCCATGGCGATCACCAACGACGGAGGCACGACCACGGTCAACGGCAACGGCGCCTCGCAGTCGTACGGCAACTCCGAGACCCACGGTGACTGGAGCCCGCAGTTCGCGCTCATCCAGGGCTCGCTGAACAAGCCCTGCATCGCCCTGCCGGCCAAGGCCAACCTCGGTTCGCTCGTCGGCCTCGTGCCGATCTCGGTCCAGGACATCAACGTCCTGTCCTCGCCGCAGAACCAGCAGTGCACCGAGAACTCCACCCAGTCGAAGGGTGACGAGGCTCTGTCGCACCTGCTGAACGACATCCCGATCCTCTCCGGCAACGGCACCGGCAACAACTGAGACCGGGTAGCCCCGGTCCGCACCGCGTGACCCGCGTGGGGCCGGCCCACCGTGCGGCGACCGTTCTTCGCCGCCCGGACGGGCCGGCCCTTCGGCGTGTTCCGGGGACGCCCGGCCGACGCCTCCCGGTCGGTGCCCCGGTTGGGGCACCCGGTTGGGGCACCCGGTTGGGCCGGATGCCGTAGCCCCGGCTGACGATCCGCGCCGGGCCGGGTAGGGCCTCTGCATGGATCCGTACGACAGTCAGACCTCGCCGCTCGGAGAGCCGTGGCCCGCACCGGGCGGCACACCGATCTACGACCGGCTCGTCGCCGAGTGGCGGGCGGCCGGACACGACCACCCGCTCTCCGAACCGCCTCAGGAGCCCGCCCCCCGCCGCGGCGGCGGTTTCGTACCGGCGGCACGTACGTCGGGCGAGGCTCCCGGTGGCTGAGGCCCCGGAAAATGGGGGAGCGGCGTCGACCTTGTGCCCGAACGAACCCATTTGAGTGGTACTGCGCAACCGATCAGGCCCGGCGGCAGTTGATCAGTACGTTCCACAACGGGACGCTCCGAAAGGTGAAGTTGATGAAGAAGATGATGGCCGGCGCCGCAGTGGCCGTGTCCCTGCTCGGTCTGTCCGCAGTCGCGGCTCCCACGGCCATGGCGATCGGCAACGACGGTGGCACCACCACCGTCAACGGCAACGGTGCCGAGTCGGAGATCGGCAACGCCGAGACCGAGGGCAACTGGAGCCCGCAGAACCAGCTTGTCCAGGGCACCCTGAACAAGCTCTGCGTCGGCCTGCCCGCCAAGGTCAACGTCGGTTCGCTCATCGGCCTCGTGCCGATCACGGTCCAGGACGTCAACGTCCTGTCCAACCCGCAGAACCAGCAGTGCACCGACAACTCCTCCCAGGCCAAGGGCGACGAGCCGCTGTCGCACATCCTGGACGACATCCCGGTTCTCTCGGGCAACGGCGTCGGCAACAACTGACGCACCACAGCCTGACGTTTCGAGCGCGGGCGGTCCGGAAGTCACTCTCCGGGCCGCCCGCCCTTGTTGTCGCGGCACCCTTGTCGTCGCGACACCGTGCCCGCCGCTCCACCACGGCATGGCGATGCCCACCACTCCACGGGG
>NZ_JBEYKR010000125.1:0-20895 GCF_040703535.1 Streptomyces sp. NPDC007346 | reverse complement strand
GCCGCACGGAACTTCCTGCGTGCGGCGGGCCGCCCGCCTGTGCCGGTGGCCGCGAGGCGTCAGCTGACCGGGAAGACACCGGTGTCCAGGTCCAGGTCGAACGGTTCGGGCAGGGTCAGCTTCCCGCCGTACTCGACCGCTTGCAGAACCCGGTAGGTGCCGGCGTCCGGCTCCCCGTAGAGCGTGGCGGTCGGGCGCCCTGAGTGCCAGGGGTCGAGGAGCAGGAACAGCTCCACCCCGGCCTTGGCGTAGCCGTTCACCTTGCTGATGCGGTCGTGGTTGGCGTTGGCGCGGGAGGTGATCTCCACGACGAGCCTGGCCGCGTCGGCGGGCACGTGGTGGCCCGGCCCGGAGAGCACCGCGCGGGGCACGACGACGAGGTCGGGGATGTAGATCCCGCCCCGGCCCGGCAGCGAGACACCGAGGGTCTGATAGATACCCCAGTCCCCCGGAATGACGGTATAGAGGCTGCGCTGAAGCAGCTCCGCAGTGACGTTGTGGTCCGTGGACGGCGGTGGCGACACGGTGACGATCTCCTCGATGATCTCCACCTTGCAGCCCTCGGGTGCGTCCGTCTCCTCCCAGATCCGGACGAGGTCGTCCCACTCCTGACCGGGGCCCGGCACGGGTTCGACGGTGAGTGCGCTCATGGCGGTCTCCTCTATCGGTACGTCACCGAGTCCAGCATGCCGAACGGGACCGGCGGCAGTCCACCGGTCCCGTTCACCCGTACGGGGAAAGCGCTGGTCAGGCGATGCGTTCCCGCACCACCGGCAGCGGTGCGAACGAGGTGCCGGCCGGGGCGATGTCGTACGCGTCCGGGAGCGCCTTCAGGGCGTAGTCGAACTTCTCCGGGGTGTCCGTGTGCAGGGTCATCAGGGGCTGGCCCTCGGTGACGGTGTCGCCGGGCTTGGCGTGCAGTTCGACGCCCGCGCCCGCCTGCACCGGGTCCTCCTTGCGGGCGCGGCCCGCGCCCAGGCGCCAGGCGGCGACGCCGACGTCGTAGGCGTCCAGGCGGGTCAGGACGCCGGAGGAGCGGGCGGTGACCACGTGCTGTTCGCGGGCGGTCGGGAGGGCGGCGTCCGGGTCGCCGCCCTGGGCGGAGATCATGCGGCGCCAGACGTCCATCGCGGAGCCGTCGGCGAGGGCCTTCTCGGGGTCGGCGTCCTTGAGGCCTGCGGCGTCCAGCATCTCGCGGGCCAGGGCGAGGGTGAGGTCGACGACGTCCCTCGGGCCGCCGCCCGCCAGGACCTCGACCGACTCGCGTACCTCCAGGGCGTTGCCCGCGGTGAGGCCGAGCGGGGTCGACATGTCGGTGAGGAGCGCGACCGTCCGGACGCCGCTGTCGGTGCCGAGCGCGACCATGGTGGAGGCCAGTTCGCGGGCGTCCTCGATGGTCTTCATGAAGGCGCCGGAGCCGACCTTGACGTCCAGGACGAGCGCCCCGGTGCCCTCGGCGATCTTCTTGGACATGATCGAGCTGGCGATCAGCGGGATCGCCTCGACCGTGCCGGTGACATCGCGCAGCGCGTACAGCTTCTTGTCGGCGGGGGCCAGTCCGTCACCGGCGGCGCAGATGACCGCGCCGGTGGTGTCCAGGACGCCGAGCATCTCCTCGTTGGAGAGGTGGGCCCGCCAGCCGGGGATGGACTCCAGCTTGTCCAGGGTGCCGCCGGTGTGGCCGAGGCCCCGGCCGCTGAGCTGCGGCACGGCGGCGCCGCACGCGGCGACCAGCGGGGCGAGCGGCAGGGTGATCTTGTCGCCGACGCCGCCGGTGGAGTGCTTGTCGGTGGTGGGGCGGGAGAGCGAGGCGAAGTCCATCCGCTCGCCGGAGGCGATCATCGCGGCGGTCCAGCGGGCGATCTCGGTGCGGTTCATGCCGTTGAGCAGGATCGCCATGGCGAGGGCGGACATCTGCTCGTCGGCGACCTCGCCGCGGGTGTACGCGTCGATGACCCAGTCGATCTGCTCGGGGGTCAGCTCGCCTCGGTCCCGCTTGGTGCGGATGACGGAGATGGCGTCCATGGGAGTCCTTCCGGCCGGGTGCGTCGTACGCGGGAGTCCCGTCGACTCTACGCGCATAGAGAGGGGATGGGGCGGTGGCCCTCCCGCGAAGGGGAGGGCCACCGGAATGCACGGACTCAGCCCAGGTGCTGCGGGCCGAACGACTGCGGCAGCATCTCGTCCAGCGTGCGCCGGCCCTGGGGCGTCTCCAGCTGGAGCTCGGGGCCGCCGAACTCGTACAGGAGCTGCCGGCACCTGCCGCACGGCACCAGGACGGACCCGGTGCCGTCCACGCAGGTGAAGTGGGTCAGCCGGCCGCCGCCGGTCGCCTGGAGGGCGGAGACCAGGCCGCACTCGGCGCAGAGCGAGAGGCCGTAACTGGCGTTCTCGACGTTGCAGCCGGTGATCGTGCGGCCGTCGTCCACCCGGGCGGCGACACCGACCGGGAAGCCCGAGTAGGGGGCGTACGCCCGGGACATCGCGTCCCGGGCCGCCGCCCGCAGGGCCTCCCAGTCGGCCTCGCCGAAGGGGACGGCGGGCTCGGAGGCGGGCGAGGTCACTTGCCCTCGCCCTTCCGATAGGGCGCGCCGTTCGCCTTCGGCATCCGTAGCCGTTGCGCGGAGAGCGAGAGGACCAGCAGCGTGGTGACGTACGGGGCCGCGTCGACGAACTGGCTCGGCACCTGGTCGGTCAGCAGGTACCAGGTGAACAGCAGCGCCGAGACGGCCGCCGAGATCACCGCGGCGACGTACTTCTTCTTGTAGAGCTGCCAGAACACCGCGATGACCAGCAGGATCGCCAGCAGGAGCAGCATCGCGTGGACGTTCTCGGCGCCGCCGCGCAGCTTGAGGCTGTCGGTGAAGCCGAAGAGCCCGGCGCCCAGCGCCATGCCGCCCGGCATCCAGTTGCCGAAGATCATGGCGGCGAGGCCGATGTAGCCGCGCCCGCCGGTCTGGCCCTCCTGGTAGATGCCGGTGGCGACGATCGCGAGGAAGGCGCCGCCGAGGCCCGCGAGCCCGCCCGAGACGGTGACGGCGATGTACTTGTACTTGTAGACGTTGACGCCGA
Organism: Streptomyces sp. NPDC007346; assembly: GCF_040703535.1. Lineage (NCBI taxonomy): Bacteria > Bacillati > Actinomycetota > Actinomycetes > Kitasatosporales > Streptomycetaceae > Streptomyces > Streptomyces sp. NPDC007346. The sequence goes on along the minus strand of NZ_JBEYKR010000125.1, from coordinate 17,823 downwards.
GCGTCTCGGCGGCCACCGGGGACTCGCCGCAGGAGCGCAGCCGCAGCCCGAACGAGGTGCGCCACAGGATCCACCAGGTGGCCGGGATCAGCGCCAGCGCGAGCAGGGTCAGCAGCGACAGGCCGGTGACCAGGCCGCCCACGATGCCCGCGATGTCGGAGACCAGGAACCAGTGCTGTTGCTGGAGGTCCTGCATCCAGTCCGAGAGCCCCGGAATGGTGATCTTGTCGATCGGGTCGATGCGCGGGGACTGCTTGGAGGAGCCGCCCTGCACGCCGTCGAAGGCGAAGTTGGAGAGGTAGCGGGTGACGCCGACGGCGAGGATGTTGATCGCCACACCGGAGACGATGTGGTTCACGCCGAAGGTGACGGTGATGACCGCGTGCAGCAGGCCGCCGAGGCAGCCGCCGAGGATGCCGAAGAGGACACCCATCCACGGACCCCACTGGAATCCGGCCCAGGCGCCGAACCAGGTGCCGAGGACCATCATGCCCTCGAGGCCGATGTTGACGACGCCCGCGCGCTCGGCCCACAGGCCGCCGAGTCCGGCGAGGCCGATCGGGACGGCGAGCTCCAGCGCGCCGGCGACCTGGCCGACCGAGGTGACGTCGTCGGCGCCGCTGATCAGGCGGACCAGCGAGACGAGGGCGAGGCCGCCCGCGATGATGAGCAGGACGACGGGCAGGGTGAGCTTGCGGCGGCCGCCCTTCAGCGGGGCGGGGCGTGCGGCGATGGCTTTGCTGGTGCTCACAGGGCCGCCTCCTTCTCGGTCGTGAGGGCATGGCCGGCGGCGAGCTCCTCGCCGACCTTCTGCTGCTGGCGGCGGACGCCGTAGCGGCGTACCAGCTCGTAGGAGACGACGACCGAGATCACGATCAGGCCCTGCATGATCGTGGCGATCTCCTTCTCGTACCCGTACTGGTCGAGCGAGGCCGACGACTTGTCCAGGAAGGCGATCAGCAGCGCGCTGAAGGCGATGCCGAGCGGGTTGTTGCGGCCCAGCAGCGCGATGGTGATACCGGTGAAGCCGATGCCGGTGGGGAAGTCGAGGCTGTAGGTGTGGGTGTCGCCGAGCAGGGTCGGCATCCCGGCCAGGCCCGCGACCGCACCCGAGATCAGCATCGAGGTGAGGATCATCTTCTTGGCGTCCACGCCGGAGGCCTGGGCGGCGCTCTCGCTGGCGCCCGTGGCACGCAGGTCGAAGCCGAACCGGGTGCGGTTGAGGACGAACCAGTACAGCAGGCCGCAGCCGGCGGCGACGAAGGTGAAGCCGTAGATCTCCCCGCCGTCGCCCATCGGCAGCCCCGGGAACCAGCCGGACTCCGCGATCTCACCGGTGGTCAGGTTGTTGGAGCCCGCCGGCTGCTCGCCGAAGTTCTTCGGCAGGATCAGCCAGGCGACCAGCGCGGTGGCGATCGAGTTGAGCATGATCGTGGAGACGACCTCGCTCACCCCGCGGGTGGTCTTGAGGAAGCCCGCGATACCGGACCAGAAGGCGCCGACGAGCATCGCGACGACCACGATCAGCGCGATGTGCAGCGGGCCCGGCAGGCTGACGCTGGCGCCGACCAGCGCGGCCATCATGGCGGCGAGGCGGTACTGGCCGTCGACGCCGATGTTGAAGAGGTTCATCCGGAAGCCGATGGCGACCGCGAGGGCGGCGAGGTAGTACGTACCCGCCTGGTTGACGATCAGGACCTGTACGTCGACGTAGCTCGCCGAGTCGAACATGATCCGGTACGGCTCGAACGGGTTACGGCCGGAGGCCAGCAGCACCACGGTCGTCAGCGCGAGGGCGACGACCAGGGCGAGCACCGGGCCGGCGAGGCCCAGGATCAGCCGGTCCTTGTCGAATTTCTTCATCGGGCCTCGTCCTCCGGGCTTTCGAGGTGACCGGTGGCGGCGCCGGTCATGGCCGAGCCCAGTTCCTCCGGGGTGATGGTGGCCGGGTCGGCGTCGGCGACCAGCCGGCCGCGGTACATGACGCGCAGGGTGTCGGAGAGCCCGATCAGCTCGTCCAGGTCGGCCGAGATCAGCAGGACGGCGAGCCCTTCGCGGCGGGCCTCGCGGATCTGGTCCCAGATCTGCGCCTGCGCGCCGACGTCCACCCCGCGGGTGGGGTGGGCGGCGATCAGGAGCTTGGGGGCGTGGCTCATCTCGCGGCCGACGATCAGCTTCTGCTGGTTGCCGCCGGAGAGGGAGGCCGCGGTGACCTCGATACCGGGGGTGCGCACGTCGTACTCGCGCACGATCCGCTCGGTGTCGGTGCGGGCCGCCTTGTTGTCCAGCAGCCAGCCGCGGCTGTTGGGCTTCTCGGTGACGTGGCCGAGGATGCGGTTCTCCCAGAGCGGGGCGTCCAGCAGGACGCCGTGGCGGTGCCGGTCCTCGGGGATGTAGCCGATGCCGGCCTCGCGCCGCCTGCGGGTGGGGGCGTGCGAGATGTTCTCGGTGTCGAGGGTGATCTCCCCGCCGTCCGGGTCGCGCATCCCGATCAGGGCCTCGATCAGCTCGGTCTGCCCGTTGCCCTCGACGCCGGCGATCCCGAGGACCTCGCCCTTGTGGATGGTGAAGCCGACGCCCGCGAGCACGTCGCGGACGGTGCCGTCGGGGTCGGTGACCGTGAGCGCGAGGTCCTCGACGCGCAGCATGGGCACATCGGTGACGGTGGACTCGCGGGTCTCCGGCGAGGGCAGCTCGCTGCCGACCATCAGCTCGGCGAGCTGCTTGGCCGTGGTGGTGGCCGGGTCGGCGGTGCCCACCGTCGTACCGCGGCGGATCACCGTGATGTCGTCGGCGACCGAGAGCACCTCGCCCAGCTTGTGCGAGATGAAGATGACGGTCAGGCCCTCGGCCTTGAGCTCGCGCAGGTTGGCGAAGAGGGCGTCGACCTCCTGCGGCACCAGGACCGCGGTCGGCTCGTCCAGGATCAGGATGCGGGCGCCCCGGTAGAGGACCTTGAGGATCTCCACGCGCTGCCGGTCGGCGACCCCGAGGTCCTCGACGAGCGCGTCGGGGCGGATGCCGAGACCGTACGCGTCGGAGATCTCCTTGATCTTCCTGCGGGCGCCGGCGCCGATGCCGTACAGCTTCTCGCCGCCGAGGACCACGTTCTCCAGGACGGTGAAGTTGTCGGCGAGCATGAAGTGCTGGTGCACCATGCCGATGCCGCGCTCGATGGCGTCGCCCGGGTTGGAGAAGGAGACCTGCTCACCGTTGATGGCGATGGTGCCCTCGTCCGGCTTCTGCATGCCGTAGAGGATCTTCATCAGGGTGGACTTGCCGGCACCGTTCTCACCGACGAGGGCGTGGACCGTGCCCTTGCCGATCGTGATGTCGATGTCGTGGTTGGCGACGACGCCGGGGAAGCGCTTGGTGATGCCGTGCAGTTCCACGGCGGGGGGGCTGCTGGACGCGTTGATGACGCACTCTCCTTGGCCGGACAGGAGCGGGGGCGGAGGGGCTGGGGGGCTCAGGGGGGCGGGGGTGAAGTTATCGCGCCGGAGGGCTGTCTACACGCGTAGCGCTGCCGAATCGTGAAACACAGGTGCACGCCACAGTCCGGACGCGGGGTCCGGGGCCGGGCGGGAGAACACTGCGAGAGGCGGATCTTCTTCGGTACGGCTGTTCCTGCGGGTGGTGCCGTTCCGCGGGCACCGCGAGGGTGCGGCCGCGGACGCTTCTTCGGTACGGCTCCGGGCTCGGGCGGGGGCCCGTGGCGCTGTCCGCCCGCCGCGCCGGTGTGCGGCGGGGCGGGCGGACAGGGCCTGGGAAACCGGCCGGAGGACCTGGGAGGCCGGGGTCGACCTCGACCGCCCTGGTCACAGGGCGCTGTGCCCCTGGTCACGGGGCGGACATACCCCTGGTTACGGGGCGGACTTGACGGTGATCTTGCCGTCGATGATCTCCTGCTTGGCCTTGTCGACCGCGGCGATGACGTCCTTCATGTCGGCGAAGGCCGGGTTGGACATCGACAGGGCGACGCCGTCCTTGTCCAGGCCGTAGCGGATCTCACCGCTCTGCGGCTTGCCGTCCTTGACCGACTTGATCAGGTTGAAGACCGAGTCCTCGATGTCCTTCGTGACCGAGGTCAGGATGGACTCCTTGTAGTTGGCGAGGCCCGCCTGGCTGTACTGGTCGGAGTCGACGCCGATGTTCCACTTGCTCGCCTTGGAGGCGGCCTCGATGGCACCGGAGCCGGCCAGACCGGCGGCCGAGTAGATGACGTCGGCCTTCTTGTCGAGCTGGCCCTGGGCGGCGGCCTTGCCGAGGTCGGGCTTGGAGAAGCCGTCGAAGTTCGGGGGCTGCGTCAGGTACTGCGGGAGCACCTTCACCGACGGGTCGGTGTCCTTGACGCCCTGGACGTAACCGGCCTCGAACTTCTTGATCAGCGGGGTCTCGACGCCACCGATGAAGCCGACCGTCTTCGTCTTGGTGACCTTGGCGGCGGCGACGCCGGCGAGGTAGGAGCCCTGCTCCTCGTTGAAGACGATGTTGGCGATGTTCTTCCCGGTCACCGAGGCGTCGTCGATGATCCCGAAGGTGGTGTCCGGGAACTTCGGCGCGACCTTCTTGATGGCCGGCGCGTAGGCGAAGCCGACGCCGATCACCGGGTTGTTGCCGGAGCGGGCCAGCTCGGTGAGGCGCTGCACCTTGTCGGCGTCGCTCTCACCGTCGGAGGGCTCGGCCTCGATGCCGTTGACGTCGAGGTCCTTCTCCGCCTTGGCGAGACCGGCGTAGGCGGCGTCGTTGAACGACTGGTCGCCGCGGCCACCGATGTCGTACGCGATGGCGGCCTTGTCGCCGTCGGAACCCGAGTCCGACGACGTTTTTCCGCCACACGCGGTGGCGGAGAGCGCGAGAGCCGCTGACGCGACGCCCACGGTGGCAATCCTGGTGATCCGGCGCAAGGGAAGGCTCCTTCAAACCTGACCGAAGCGCCTCTTCCGGCGCTGGTTTCGCCGCGATCGTAACGCGCGTAGATGTCAGATAAGAGCACGTACGGAAGCTGTTATCGGATCGTCGCGAACAGAAGGCGGCCCGTCCGTCCAGGGACGGCCCACGAACAGTTCGTTACGGCACTTTTAAGACCGTCCGGCCAGCAGGGCCGCGGCGGTGAACAGCTCGACACCCACGGTGATGGCGTCCTCGTCCACGTCGAAGTTGCCTCGGTGCAGATCCAGGCCGCGCGTGTCGCCGGGCGGCCGGACCCCGAGGCGGGCCATGGCGCCCGGGACGCGCTCCAGGTACCAGGAGAAGTCCTCGCCGCCGAGGCTCTGCTCGGTGTCCTCGATCGCGTACGAACCGCGGCGCTCGGTCATCGCCGCGTCCAGCAAGCCGATGCTCTCCGCGTCGTTCACCACGGGCGGCACGCCCCGTACGTAATTGATCACGCTCTTGGCCCGGTGCATTCCGGCCACCTCGTCCACGGCCGCGTGCACCAGGTCGGGCGCATCCCGCCAGGCGTCCAGGTCCAGGCAGCGGACCGTGCCGGAGAGCTCGGCGTGCTGCGGGACGACGTTGGGGGCGTGGCCGGTGTGCAGGCGGCCCCAGGTGAGGACGAGCCCGGAGCGGGCGTCGACGCGGCGGGAGAGCAGCGCGGGGACGTCCACGGCGACCCGGGCGGCGGCGGTGACCAGGTCGGTGGTCAGGTGGGGGCGGGCGGTGTGGCCGCCGGGGCCGTCGAGGGAGATCTCCAGCCGGTCGCAGGCTGAGGTGATGGGGCCGATGCGCAGCCCGATCTTCCCGGCGTCCACCTTCGGGTCGCAGTGGACGGCGATGATCCGCCCGACGCCCTCCAGCACCCCGGACTCGATCGCGTCGACCGCGCCGCCCGGGAGGACCTCCTCGGCCGGCTGGAAGAGGAGGCGCACCGGGTTGGGCAGGAGCCCCTGCCGGTCGAGCTCGGCGAGCACCAGGCCGGCGCCGAGCACGGTGGTGGTGTGGACGTCGTGCCCGCAGGCGTGGGCCCGGTCGGGCACGGTGGACCGGTAGGGGACGTCCGCCTTGGTGTCCGGGATCGGCAGCGCGTCGATGTCGGCCCGCAACGCCAGCATGGGCGTCACGCCGTCCCACTCCCCCACGTCACAGACGAGCCCGGTCCCCACGTCGAGCACCCGCGGCCGGAGCCCGGCCCTCTCCAGCCGGTCCTTGATGGCGGCGGTGGTGCGGAACTCCTGGTTGCCCAGCTCGGGGTGCATGTGCAGATCCCGGCGGAAGGCGATCAGCTCGGCCCGGAGCTCGTCACCGAGCCTGCCGGGCAGCCCACCTCCCCCCGGCTGGTCGACCAGGTCTTCGGGGCGGGAGGCGCGGGACTTCAACTGGTTCACCTTGTGAAGGGTAGGCCCCTTCACCCCCCAACTGGCCACAGATCAAGAAAACTTCAGCCGCACAGACGAACAAAAGGCGGGCGGAGGGTGTGTGACGGGGCGTGACCGTGGGTAAACTCCGCCGCTTCTTCGTCATGTCCGGTGCATTTCGTCATGTCCGGCGCTTCTCGTCAGGTCACCGGCGCTTCTTCGTCCTGTCCGGCGGGGCGCGGGCCGGAGCCGTGCAGGGCCGGTCGGCGCTGGCCGGGACCGGTCGGCGGGGGCGCGGGCCGGAACCGCCCGGACCGGGCCGCCGGCCCGACGCGTACGCACCGAGCGGGGGCCCGTGCGCCCCCGGGGGCCTACGGCAGCTCGCAGCCGCTCCTGGAGGCGATCAGCGCCACCAGCCCGGCCGCTTCCCCCTCACCGCTGTAGCTGCGTACGCGCAACTCCCAGCCCTGCTTCGTGAGCAGAGTCTCCTTCAGGCCGTCGATGGAGTGCGTCTCTTCGCCCGCCCACCCCTTGTCTCCCAGGGCTCCGGCGACACCGCCGTCCTCCTCCCCCTCCACGGCCTGCCGCTGCGCCGTGATGCCGACGGCGCAGTCCTTCTCGCTGACCGGCTCGCCCATCTGCACCAGACCGGCCTCCGCGGCCGCGTCGACCATGTCCTGGGTGACCGCGGCCACCGTGGCCTCGGAGGCGACCGTCGCACCGGGCGCGTCGGCCGCGGCATCCGCACCGGGGGACTCATCGCCGCATGCCACCAGCACCACGGCCGCCAGCGCCAAGGCCAGGCTCCGGCCGACGCGGCGCAGCGGTATTCCGGCTCTCTTCTTCACAGCTCTCACGTTTCTTTCTCTCAGTCCCACCAGAAGGACCAGACCGTGGAACGGACCCGGTCATTCCCCATGACGGGCAGGTCATCCGCCAGGTCACTGCAGTAGGAAAACTGCTCCACGGCCACGCGGGCGGCTGTCAGCGGGTCCAGAGGCGGGCGGGCCACCACCAGCCGGAGATTGGAGCCGTCGGCGAAGAACACCTCCGCTCCGAACCGCTCCTGCCAGCTGCGCAGGAAGGAGACGTGGTCCGCGGGGAGCAGCGGGCGCTGTGCGGGCTCGCTCCACCAGTTCGGCGCGTCCGGCACTCCGGGCAGCAGCACCGGCAGCTCGAACCCCGCGTCGGCCTCCACCAGGCACAGCCACAGCCCGTCGCCGGACCAGCGCCCCTCGTGCTCCCATACGTCGCCCGCCGTCGGTGCCGCACACGCCGGGCGCAGCAGGCCTGCCAACTGCGCCGGATCGAGTTCGGCCCGCCACTCCTCCCGCTCGTCCTCGTCCGCCTGGGCGAGGACGCCCCGGACCGCGGCGTCGACCACGTCGGCGACGACCGGCTCCGGGTCCACGGCCAGCGCGCGCGCGAGGGCCGCGGGGCCGCCCGGACCGAGCCGCCCGGTGTTCACCGGTGGCGCGGCCAGGGCTGCGGGGTCCACGGACGTGACGACGGGCCACAGCCCCGTACGCCGGTGCTCGGCCCGCCAGGACCGCCAGACCTCCGGGGCCTGCGCGCGGTCCACGGGGAATCCGTGGACCGCCACGCCGTTCTCCGAGAGGGCTGAGGCCACGTGGCCGGGGCGGCAAGCATGACCGAGCCGATATGTCTCGGCGCTGATCTCTCCAACGGTGAATCGCACAGCGGCTCCCCGCCCCTTCCTCTCGTGATCGTCACATCGGTGTGTCTGTCCCCGGTCGCCGGGTCAGCGCAGGCGCACCGTGAAGTCGTACCCGTCACCGTAGACGCGGATGGTGGTCAGGCCGACCGGTGCCTGCTTGGACCTCTTGATGCTGTTGACCGCCGACTCGGCCATACGCCGGTCCGCCTTCTCCAGACGGATGTAGGCGAAGTCGGCGCCCTGCTCGTCGGCGCTTCGGATCTCCCTGGTGATTCCCTTGCGCGAGGTGGTGGAAAGGCTCTTGAACTCGGTCCGCACTCCGTCGACCCAGGCGTCGAACGACTTGTTCCCCTTCGCGCCGGGTGCGCCGTCGTCCGAGCCTCTCGCCACGACCTGGTGTCCCTCCCGGGCCAGGCTCAGGGCCATCTCGAACTCGTCGTCGTCGAACCCGAAGCCGCCCTTCTTGTTCTTGGAACCCCAGGATTCGTCGATGCGCTTCAGGGTGTCGTGGAGCAGCTTCTGGAGGTTCCTCTCCATCATCCAGTTGGCGAACCTGCATCCCCCTCGGCCGCCCGGCTCCGCGCGGCAGGAGCGGTCATTGACCGACTTGACCGTCTTGTAGAACTTGCCGAAGGAGAACTTTCCCCCGGAAATGATCTGCTTGTACCGGTCCTTGCGCATCTTCGCCGCGACACCGCTGTTGGTGTTCTGCGCACGCTGGGCCTGGTCGACGGAGGCGTACTGCTTGGACTTGGCGTTGCTCGCGGGCTTCCCGTTGCCCTTGTTCTTGCCGACGTAGCGGCCTCCCCGGCAGTTCTCCGGGTGCGAGTTGCAGTAGTCGCGTTCGTCGGGGTCGTACAGCCCGGACGGGTCGCTGCGGGTGACCGGGTTGCTGTGGCTGTACGCGAACCCGTTGATCTGCATCGGGTCCGTGCTGTTGAACAGGGGGTCGACGCTGAGGAACCGGCCGGTGTCGGGGTCGTACTCACGTGCCCCGAGGTGGGTGAGTCCCGTGTCGGCCGTCTCGTCGGTGCCGCCGACGAAGCCCTTGGTGCCCGGCCAGGAGGTGGGCTGCTCGCCGCGTGTTCCGCCGAAGGGCAGGGTACGGCGCTGGGTGAGCTGCTGGTCGGCTGCGCCGATCGCGAGCTGCCCGGTGCCCAGGTGGTCGGCGAGCGTGAAGGTCACCGAGCCGTCGTCGCCGACGACCGCCTGGTGGCCGCCGCCGAGCGGGACGTAGCGCGTCGCCTTCCCCTTGGCGGCCCCCTCGGTCAGGGTGATCTCGGTGTGTCCCAGGTAGAGGGTCGTCTCGCCGCCCGTGCGCTTGATCAGGCGCTCGCCCTCGCTGTCGTACAGGTAGTCGGTGGTCCTGGCCGTACCGCCCGTGCCCGACTCCGTGACCTGGGCCAGGCGGCCCTCGGCGTCCCAGCTCATGGTCTGGGTGGCACCGCCCGCGGGCCGGGTGGTGGTGTTGCCCGTCTCGTCGTACCCGTAGGCGCCGGTCGTCGTTCCCGCCGGGCCGCTCTCGGTCACCGAGGTCAGGGTGTGCGGCTGCGGCCGGCCGGCCTCGGGGTAGGTGTAGGTGCGCTCGGTGTCCTTGCTCCGGTCACCGCCGGTGTCGTGGAGGGTTTCGGTGAGGCGGTTGCCGGTCTTGTCGTAGGTGTAGGACCGGTGGTACGGGGCGACTCCGCCGAGGGGCCCGGCGGCCGGGGCGGTGGCGCAGCTCCTCGCGCCCTGGGCCCAGGCCTCGGTCAGCTGGCGCAGGTGGTCGTAGGCGAAGCACTGGGTGTCGGTGCCGTCGCGGGAGACGTCCGAGACGCCGAGGACGTTGCCCACTTCGTCGTACCGGTAGGTGTTGTGCTGGTCGACGCCGGGAACCTCTTCACGCTCGACGCGCGAGGTCGCCAGGCGCTGGGTGCCCCACTCGTAGGTGTTGGTGGCCCAGGTCTTCTTCCCTCCTGTCCCCGCGCTCAGTTCGTACTGGAGCGGCTTGCCGGTCAGCGAGTAGGTGGCTTGGGCGCGGACGCCGTCGCCGAAGACGGAGACCGGACGCAGGGTCTGGTCCTCGAAGGTGTAGTTGTAGCTGCCGCCGGGCAGGGAGCCCGCCGCGGAGTAGCTCACCCCTGCGACCAGGCCCGAGGGCTTGTAGCTGGTTCCTGTCTGGTAGGTGCCCGCCAGCGCCCCTTCGGCCTCGGGGATCACCACGGCCGTCCTGATGGGCCGGTACAGGTGGTCGTACTGCGTGACCCTGGAGGTGTAGGCGACACCGTCGACGTACCGGACGGACTCGGCGAGGTGGCCCTTGGCGCCGGAGACGGTGTCATAGGTCCACCTGGCCCGCAGGGTGCCGGTGCTGGTGTTCTCCCTCAGTTCGGTCCGGCGCCCCAGGGCGTCGTGGACATGGGCCAGGGTGGTGCCCCGTGAGTCGGTGGTGGTGAGCGGCCGGCCGCGGTCGTCGTACGTGGTGTCCGTCACCCCCTTGTCGGGGTCGTCCGCCTGGATCTGGCGGCCTTGCTGGTCGTAGGTGTAGCTCCAGGTGTTGTCGGCCGGGTCCTTGACCTCGGCCAGGGCCCCGCTCGGCGTGTAGCGGTACACCGTGGCGTCGTAGGCCGCGGCCGCGTCGCGGCTGTGGTGCTGACGCACTTCGGTGACCTGGCCGCGGGCATCGGTCACGGTGGTGGTGGCGGTACCGCCCTCGGGCGGGATGACGGTGGTGCGGTCGCCGCCGTAGATGGTTCTGGTGACCCCGAGCACCGTGCCGCCGTCACCGTTGCCGGCGATCTGCCGGCCCTCGGTCTCCCGGCCGAGACCGTCGTAGACGTGGCGGGTCTGCGACTCGACGCTCAGGGCGTCGTCCGGCGTGAACAGCGTCCGCCCGGGTGCGCCTTCCGTGTAGTACGGATCGAAGGTCTTGGCCGCGAGGCCGCGTTCGTCGTAGAACACGTCCGTCAGGATGCGGCCGCCATCGGGCCCGGGGGCCTGGGTCTGGCGCTCGCGCAGGAACCCGTCGTAAAGGGTGTACGCCGCGATCTGACCGCCGTTGTTGTCCAGCGTCCGGGAGCGAACCGCGACCGGCCGGCCCTCCTCCACGAAGTAGGTGAACGCGTAGTTCGGGGTCTGTCCGGGCCGGCGGTCGGCCAGCCAGACCTCGTGCGATCGGCCCAGGGCGTCGTAGGTGAGCTCGGTGCGCCTGCCGTTGGGGTCGATCACCACGGAGGGCTGGCCCCGCAACGGCTCCAGCTCCGTGACCGTCGTCTGTGCCGTGGCGTTGTTCCCCTTGGTGACGGGCGGGGTGGTCTCCGTGATTCTGGTGGGGATGCCGGTGGCCGGGGTGTAGGAGGTGCTCGACTTCAGACCGTCCGTACGCACCGTCCGTACCGGTGCGCCGTCGCCGGTCACGGTGACGTCCGCGGTGAGGTCGACGGCCTCCAGCGGGCGGCCGTAGCCGTCGAAGGCGGTTCCGGACTCCAGGTAGACGGCCTTGGCGCCGTCGTGCTCCTTCAGCGTGGCGACCGTGGTCTCGTCGCCCTTGGTGGGGGCGGTGCCGTAGCCGCCGCCGTCGTATCCGGTGCGGGTGTCGGAGATGACGTGCTCGGCCCTGTCGGGGGAGGTGTCGCACTTCACCGCGACGGTCTCCACCCGTGAGGGCAGCAGGAGGATGTTCTTGTCGGTGTTGGTCGCGTAGGTCGTACGCGTGCACCGGTCGTCGGCGGCGGTGGCGCTGTCGCCGAGGTCGTCGACCCGGGTGACCCGGCCGGCGACCGTGTCGTACGTGTTCGCCACGGACGTGGTCCGCCAGGCGGCGCCCGCACCGTTGTCCAGGGAGGTCCAGGTCTTGGTGGTGGCGGTGCCGGTGAAGTTGGCGGTGACCGTGCCCCAGCTGCGTACCTTCTTCGCGGTCTCGTGGTGCCAGGGCCGGTTGACGGTCCGGTTGAGCACCTTCCCGCCGACCTTGTCGTAGACCTCGGTCCGGTAGAGGAAACCGGTCGAGGCCTCGTGGTCGGTGATCGGGTCGCCCTCACCGCTGCCGAGGGTCACGGACACGCTCTTCGTGCCCCCCGAGGGGGTCTTGCGGTCACCGTGCATGCCCCGCAGGAAGTACGAGTCGACCTGCGACCGCAGCGCGGCGGCGCCGCCCTGGCCACCGGACTTGACCCGGACGTGTCCGTAACCGCGCCACTGGGACCAGGTCTTGAACTTCTCCTTGGTCAGCCCGTCGTCATCGGCGTAGTGCCAGGCCGCGTCCCCGAGGTACTCGTACAGGGTCACCTGGTCGGGGGCCCCGCCCGTACGGTCGGTCTGGGTCGTGGAGTCGACGACGTACTTGTTGAACCACTGCCGCTCGGGGTCGGCGGAGTCCGAGCCCCCGATGTACTGCGGGAAGCAGCGCGTGGTGTTGGTCTCCGGGGTCGGCAGCGCGTCCCAGGTGCAGGCGGGGGCCGAGTAGTTGACGTCGATCTGGCCGCCGGACTCGTCGGCGACCGTGGAGAGCCGGCTCTTGATGAACGGCGCGTACCCGTCACCAATCCGGTCCAGCCGGTTGGCCAGCTGGGTGTACGAGAAGGTGGTCTTCGGCAGGGTGATCGACGTGGAGGCGTCGTGGCCGGTGCGCTGGACCGAGTCGAGCAGCAGCTGGTAGTCGACGTCGGCCTTGCCCCAGCGGTGGTCCAGCTTGTAGGAGTCGACCTTGGCGTAGGCGTCGCCGGAGAGGACGTGGGTGGTGATGCCGGTCAGCCGTTTGCGGGTGAAGAAGACCGGGGAGAGGCGGCCCTTGTCGCACTCGTCACCCGACGTGCAGTTCAGGTCCCAGGGGGTGTCGTACCAGTGGAACGCGTCCTTGTCGATGGACGAGCAGTCCGTACGGGAATCGACGAGGCACCGTTCGGCGTTGGTGAAGACCACCTTGGCCGGGGCCTTGACGCCGTACATCGCGGACGACTTCAGGCCGTACTCCACGCGGTCGAGATAACCACCGCGCGTATAGGGGGTGTTGTCCTTGGCCTTCAGGTTCCGCCCGTAGGAGTTGGTCTCCTTGTCGTAGTAGTAGGCGACGGCGTTGCCGTGCGGGTCGACGACGTAGTCGAGGTTCCACCGCCAGGCCTGCTGGCACCAGGACTCGGCGAACGTCGCCTTGTTGCAGGGCTCGCCGGAGTTGTTCCCGAAGACCGGGACCGTCCAGGTGGAGTCGGTGGTCTCCTTGCCTTCCGTCCAGCCGGGCAGCCGGTTGTAGCCGTAGTAGTAGCGGACGCCGTGCGGGTCGGTCAGCAGCCAGTACTCGCCGTCGTTGTCGCCGTTGCCGCGCTCGGTGGAGCGCAGGCGGCTGATCCGGCTGCCGTCGTCGTCCTTGAACCTGAACTCGTCGTCACCGGCGGGGACGAGCTCTCCGCCCTTGCCGTTGAAGGTGATGAAGGCGTTGTCGTAGGCCCAGCACAGGTCACCGGGCTTGCTTCCGTCCGCGTTCTTGACGCCGTCCTGCGCGCAGGGTTTGTAGCTGCGCTCGATGGAGCCGGGCCACAGGTCGAAGCCGTCCCCCACCCAGGAGGACTGGTTGTTGGTCGCGCCGGTCCGGCCGTCGATCGCACCGGAGCTGTAGGACAGGCCGACGGTCGGCGTCAGCTCGCCGGGGACGTCGGGGACCGGAATGTCGTAGGACCAGCCGAAGTCGCCCGTGTTGAGGTTGGTCTGCCAACTCGCGGACGGGGAGAGGGGGGTCGCCTTGTAGTCACCGTTCTCGCTCTGCTCCTCGGCGACGGCGGCCAAGAGGGTCGGCGTTGCGGACTTCAGCGTGACGGCGTCCGCCGTGAGGGTCTGCGCCTCCGTGTCGTTGACCGTGGGGACGGGGGAACTCGTACGGCAGGCCGCCTTCCGCGGTGTGGTCAACGCACAGGCCGGCAGCTCGACCAGGGTGAGCCGGGACGCGTATCCGCCGCCGTACGCCTCGGCGAACGGGGCGTAGTCGAGCTTGACGCCGACCTTGCCCGCCTTCTCGCCACCGGCGTCCAGGGTGATCAGCACTCCGTCGACACCGGCCTGTTCGGCCTGCTTGCGATCGGCGATCCGTGCCGTCACCTCGCCCCGCGCAGCCGGTACCGCCGCCTTCGCCCCCTCACCGTCCCTGGGGGCGGTGAGCGCCGGCGCCAGCCCCTTGGCCTTGACCGGGGCACCGGCCGTGCCGCCCGACGCCTCGGTCAGGGTCACCACGGATGTGCCGGGCTTCGGCCAGCTCGCCCGGGGCGGGCTCTCCGGAGTCCTGGGCTCCTTCGGCAGCGTGCGCGGCTCGCTCTTGACGCCTTCGCGGCCCTTCACCGGCTTCTCCGCCTGGGAGACCGGCGGGCGGTCCGCGCCCTTCGCGTCGGCCGGGGTCGCGGTGACCCCTTGGAGCAGGGTCCCCAGGAGCACGGCGGATACGGCCAGGGAGAGGCCGCCCCGCGGTGTCACGCGTCGCCGGGGCACGGGTTTTTCGGGTGGGCTGTCGGAGAACAGTGGTCTCACTACGTCGTTCATCTTGAATTCCTCGCCGACTGGCACCGGTGCCGCCCGGGTGGCGGCACCGGCATGGAGAAGCGGAAAAGTGGCAGGCCAGGAAGCTCACAGCGAACCTCCGGGGGGCCCTGGAGAATCAGGGCCCCCCGGGAGGCGGTCAGCTCTGGGGAACCAGGCCCCCGGAGGGGATCAGCCCAGGGGGACCTCGGTGGGCACGTCGAACCAGCTGCCCGCCAGGTACTGGACCTGCGCGTCGTTCAGCGCGCCCTGGAAGGTCCAGACGTCGTCGATCGCGCCGGCGAAGTAGCCGCCCGCGCTGTCACTCTGGGCACGCCCGATCTGGAGCGCCCCGGTCGCCTTGAACGTCAGGACATCGTCGGCCCAGGCGATCAGGTCCTGGCACCCCGACTCGTCCGCGTTGCCGTCACCGTCGGCATCGTCACAGGCCACCTCCTGGAGGATGCCGTTGACGTACAGGCTCGCCTCCTTCGCGAACCCGTCGTAGACCACCGCGATGTGGTTCCAGTCACGGACATCGGTGAACTCCGTGTTGCCCAACTGCTTCACCCCGGCAGCCGCGTTGTCCTTGTCAGGAACCGTGAGCTGCCAACTACCCAGCCCCTCCGGATCAGCCGCGTCCGGGCGGTAACGCACCTCCAGCGCACTGCGGTTCGCACCACCGGCACTGAACACCGCCATGTCATGGTCCGGCAGTGCCGCCGCCTGCGCCCACGCGGTCATCGTGAAGCTGGCCCCCGTGTCCACGGGCATCTTCGCCGTCGCCGCGTACGCGTCCGTACCGTTCAGGTGAAGGGCGCTGTTGTCGATCCAGCCCATCCCCAACTCGGCGGCACCGTACAGGGTCAGGGGATTCTTCTCCTCCGAGGAGTCCGGAGTCGTCACCGGCGTCCCCGCCGCCGTCTGCTCGAAGTTCCACCGGCTCTTGATCAACGGCCGCTGCCGGAACATCTGCTGGACCTCCTCGGCCGAGACCGGCCGCGCGAACAACCGCACGTCGTCGATCACACCGGGGAAGAAGTTCCTGATCGTCTTGGCGGAGGCACCTGCGCCGATCAGCATGGACTGGTTGGCGTAGAAGGCCTTGTCCAAGGTGACGGACTGGGCCTTCTGGCCGTTGACGTACAGCGTCAGGGTCTTCGCCACCGTGTCGTGCACACCGGCGAGGTGGACCCATTCACCGGCACGGGCCGTCGTTCCGTCCGCCTGCATGGCGCGTACGGGCTTGGCGTCGGCCGTGTCGGCGGAATACTGGTTGAACGCCCACCGGTCGTAGGTGGCCGAGTAGTACAGCTCGAAACCGGGAGCGAAGCTGCCGGTCTGGGAGGCGATGATGGCCGCGCTCTTCGGCTTGGTGGTGTTCATCTTCGCCCAGGCGCTGACGGCGAAGCTGCGCGAGGTGTTCACGTGCGGGCCGCTGGTCTGGCCGATCTTGGCGTACCCGGTGGTCCCGTTGAACTGTGCGGCCTTTCCGGCCATGCCGGGGACCCCGGTGGTGACGCCGCCGTTGTACTTCGCCGGCAGGACTCCGCCCTGTCCGCGGATCTCCGTGGCGCCCGCCTCCTCGTCCAGCGGGAAGATCGCGACCGCCGGACGCCCGGGGTCACCCACGGGCTGCTTGGCGTACAGCTTGTCGACCTCCCCCTGCGTGATCACCTTGTCGAAGATCTGCACCTCGTCCACGGCACCGGGGAAGAACGCCTTCGCGACGCCGCTGTAGGACCCGGCGCCGATCTGGAGACCGCGACGGCCGTTCCACGCGTTGGGCAGCGCCGTCTCACCGACGAGCTGGCGGTTGACGTAGAGCCGCAGCTTCTTGGCGACGCCGTCGTACGAACCGGTCAGGTGCGTCCAGGTGTTCGCGCTCACGCCACCGGGCTGAGGAGCCATGGCCCGGATGATCTTCGCGTTCGGTGTGTCCGTCTCGTACTGGTTGAACACCCACCGGTCCAGCGATGCCGAGTAGTACAGCTCGAAGCTCGGGCTGTGGTTGCCCGGCTGGGTCGCCACGATCGCCGCGCTGGTCGGCATCTTGGACAACTTCACCCACGACGAGACGGTGAAGCCGCGCGTGGTGTCGACCACGGAGAGGTCGGAGGAGGCGTAGGCGTCGGTGCCGTTGAGTTCGAGGGCGGTGCCCTTCGTCCCGGCCACGCCCGTGGTCGCGCCGCCGTGCAGGGCCAGGGTCCTCGGCGGAGTCGAGCCCTGTGCCTCGGTGGCTCCGGCTTCCTCGTCCAGCTGCCAGGTGGCCCGCTCGGGCTGACCGGCCTTCACCCGGAACTGGTACGTACGGATCTCCGAGCCGTTCCCCGCCGCGTCGAAGGCCTGCGCGGTGATGAAGTTCAGGCCCGGCTTCGAGGGCAGGAACGGGACGCTCTTCGCCGCACCGCCGGTCGTGGTCAGCTGACGGGCCGAGGACGGGTCGACGTTGATGCCGTACCAGTAGCGCGTCACGTCACTGGACGACGACTTGAAGGTGAACGTGCCGTACTGGCCCACCCCGTCCAGCCACGGGTCGTTCGGATCGTCCGGCTGCGACGCCGGGTACTCACCGGAGGCGATGGTCGGTGCGGCCGGGACGGTCTTGTCGTAGACGAAGTAGCACGCCGTCGGATCGCCCGCCGAGGACCACGGCGAATACTGGGCCCCGTCGTAGGAACGGACGTGCCAGTGCACCGTCTTGTTCTGCGGGATCGACGTGGGCAGGCTCATCGTGAAACCGGAGCCGGACTTCTTGTACGAGGTCAGCGCGGGCTTCCACCGAGCGATCACTCCCTTGCCGTCGCCCGTGTCCCACAGCGCCTGGACCTGGATCGCGACGTTGTCGCCGTCCGGGTCGGTCACGTTGTTGATGTTGATCTTGCCCAGGGTACGTACACGCGGAGCACTCGCGGGGCGCTTGCACACGCCGCCGTACTCCATCGAGAGCTGCGACATCTTCAGCTGTACCGGCGGCCGGTTGTACTGGACGCGCAGGAACGCCTTGTCGGAGAACCGCTTCCAGGCCAGCCCGTCCGTCTCACTCGCCGCCCGCAGGCCGAACGTCATCGTGGACCACTTGCCGTTGGCCGCCTCCTGAACCGCCGACTTCACGTCGAACTCGGCGTCCTTGGCCGCGCATCCGGTGTAACCGTGGGCGAACGACGACGACTTCAGCTGCTTGATCCAGAAACCCGAGGCGTTCTGCGAGTTCCACGTCGTCGACGCCGAGATGTCCTTCGTCCGCCACAACTGCACAGCCTTGGCCGTGCACGAGGCCGACCAGGTGTTGCGCACCACGAACTCCGCCGACAGGATCGACTTCCCCGCGAACTTCGACGTCGGCAGCCGGTACAGCAGCCGCTTCGTGTC
>NZ_JBEYKR010000124.1:0-20939 GCF_040703535.1 Streptomyces sp. NPDC007346 | reverse complement strand
ATACGACCCGCGCGCACAGGAATGCACCTTCACATTCCGGGGCCCTGTCGATGTACTCCAGACTGTTCACACTGCTCGCCCTGCTGCTGGCGAGCCCCGGAACCCGTCGGGCGCCCCCGCCCACACCTCGGCGACCAGCTGGACGGGCCCCAGCAGCACCGCCGCCACCGGGGGCAGCGCCCCCACCAGCGCACCGGCCACCACCGCGCCCGCCGCCAGCAGCACCCCGCGCCCGGCGCCGCGCGGCAGCCGTACCCGTACGACGAACAGCAGGGCGAGACCGCAGAGCAGGTACACCGGGACGTGCCACGCGCCCGGCACCGCCGCCCGGAGCACGCCGCCGACCGCCGCCACCGCCGCCAGGCCGGCCACCGCGCCGCCCGCCTGCGCGTAGCCGTTCGGGGCGTGCCAGGCCCCGGCCAGCGCCGCCACGGCCGCCGTCAGCAGCAGGGTGCCCGGCAGCAGGGTCCCGAGCGGTCCGCCGGCCGTCAGGGACTCCCCGAGCCCCACCAGCAGCGCGGCGGAGCCCGTCACCGCCAGACCGATGCCCGCCGTGACCCGTACGCCGAGGCCCTTGCCCCACAGCGCGATCGTCCCGTCCAGCACGGCCGTCGCCAGCAGTGCCCACCCGACCACGATCGCGGGGGCGCCGGCGGCCCACGCCCCCAGCAGCAGCGGCCACTGGACGAAGAACACGGCCGCCGGCAACGGCAGGTGCAGCCGGCCCAGCGCCAGGCCGTAGGCGGCCCAGAGCGCGGCGAGGACCGCGGAGGCCACCGCCGTGAACGTGAGCCCGTCCGCCTCCGGCGCCGCCACCGCGTGGAACGCGTAGACGTCCAGCAGCGTGAGGACCAGGGCGAGCGCCGCCAGCGCCTCGGCCGTGGCCGCGAGCTTCCGGCGCAGCAGGACCGCCGGGGCGGCGAGCGTCGCCAGGGTCACCAGTGCCAGGACGGCCGACCGGCCGCCGATGCCCATCGAGCCCCAGCTGACGAGGGTGAACGCCACCGCCGCGACCGTCAGCAGCAGACCGCCCAGCGTGAGCAGCACGTTCTGCGCGCTGCGCGGGGCGGACGGTTTCGCGGCCTGCGGGACCATCCCCCACGGCTGGGCCGGGGCCCAGCCCCGGTTCGCGGGCGGCGCGCCCCAGCGGGGGGCGTTCGGCGCCTGCGGCCGCACGGCGCTGACCAGCCAGGCGCGGCGGGTCAGCAGGTGGGCCCTGCGGGCGTCCAGCTGAGCCAGTTCTCGGTCGAGGAGCGCCAGTTCCTCGGCGGGCGGCGGCACGTGTTCCATGTACGGGAGTGTGACCCCGGCCCTCCGCCTCGTACATGCGCTCGGATACTCACTTTCCGAGTTTCCGCGTGCTCACGTCCGACGCGGGCTACGCAGCCGCCCCGGCGGAAGCGGTTTGAACGAAGCGCGCCGGGCCCTGTATGGTTCAACCCGTTCCCGGGCGATTAGCTCAGTGGGAGAGCGCTTCGTTCACACCGAAGAGGTCACTGGTTCGAACCCAGTATCGCCCACCGGGGAAAGCCGGTCCGCCAGCATCACGGCGGACCGGCTTTCGCGTGTACCGGCCTGCCGGCCCCCTACGCCGCCGCGGGCAGCTCCGGGCGCAGCGGCCACGCCGGATCCACCGCCTCCGGTGTCCCGGCCTTGGCGAACCACGCCTCCAGGCCGCGCGCCTGCGCCGCGTGCCAGGTGGCCTGGAGGGTGTGCAGCTCGGCCGGGGAGAGCCGCTCCAGCCGGGCGGAGAAGCGTCGGCAGACCGCGCGCACCAGCTCCAGCGAGGCCGAGGCGTCCGCCGCCGCGTCGTGGGCGCCGTCGAGCGGCACCCCGTACAGCTCGCACAGATCCGTGAGCGTGCGGCGGCCCTTGCGGTAGCGGTCCAGATGCCGGTCCAGCACCCGGGGGTCCACCACCCGCAGCGGCACGTCCGCCATGTACCCGGCCAGCGACGAGGCCCGGTGCCGCCTCAGCTCGCGGTCCAGCAGGGTCAGGTCGAACGGTGCGTTCATCACCACGAGCGGACGGCCCGTCGCACACTGCTCGGCCAGGCAGCGGGCGATCTCGTCCATCACCGGCGCGGGCCAACGCCCGTTGCGCTGAAGGTGGTCCTCGGTCAGGCCGTGGATCTCGGTCGCCCCCGCGGGCACCGGGATCCCCGGGTTGACCAGCCAGCGGGTGACGCGGACGCGTCCGCCCGTCGTGTCCTGCGCGACGAGAGCGGCCGAAACGATCCGGTCCTGCTCGACGTCCACGCCTGTCGTCTCCGTGTCAAAAGCGGCCAGCGGCCCTTCGAACCAGTGCATCATCCCCGAACTCCTCGCACCCGCACGGCAGATGGAGTGATTCCTCTGCCCGATATCGGTGATACCCGTGCCGTTTGCCTGATACGCCGTTTGCGGGCGTTCTCCTGCGGTGGCAACGCGGGGGAGGGGGAGGGAAGTTGATCCCCGGCCCCTCGGACGGCACGTCCGGAAGGCGCCCGGAGCCATGGCGCTCGCGCGGCCCGGCCCCGGGCGACCTGCCCGCCCTGCGTCCCGCCGGGGCCCGCCGCCCCCGCGAGGGGTCCGCCGTCCCGGTCCGGATCACCGGCGTGGTGGTCCGGCCGCGCCGCTCGGGTCCGCGCTCCGCCGGGATCGTACGGCGGCGGGTGGCTGCGGGGGCGGACGTCGCGAAGGCCAGGGGTAAGGCGTTCGCATCGGGGGCGCGGGGCTCGGTACGATTCGTACGGCCCGCCATACGAAGGCAGCCAACCCCCTCAGTCAGGAGAGACCGGTGTCAGACGTCCGTGTGATCATCCAACGCGATTCCGAGCGGGAAGAGCACGTGGTGACGACGGGCACGACCGCCGGCGAGCTCTTCCCCGGTCAGCGCACCGTCGTCGCCGCCCGCATCGGCGGCGAGCTGAAGGACCTCTCGTACGAGCTCCAGGACGGCGAGAGCGTCGAGCCCGTGGAGATCTCCTCCGAGGACGGCCTGAACATCCTGCGCCACTCCACCGCGCACGTCATGGCCCAGGCCGTGCAGGAGCTCTTCCCCGAGGCCAAGCTCGGCATCGGCCCGCCGGTCAAGGACGGCTTCTACTACGACTTCGACGTCGAGAAGCCGTTCACGCCCGAGGACCTCAAGGCCATCGAGAAGAAGATGCAGGAGATCCAGAAGCGGGGCCAGAAGTTCTCCCGCCGCGTGGTCTCCGACGAGGCCGCCCGCGAGGAGCTGGCGGACGAGCCCTACAAGCTGGAGCTCATCGGCATCAAGGGCTCCGCCTCCTCGGACGACGGCGCGGACGTCGAGGTGGGCGGCGGAGAGCTGACCATCTACGACAACCTGGACGCCAAGACCGGCGAGCTGTGCTGGAAGGACCTCTGCCGTGGTCCGCACCTGCCCACCACCCGGTTCATCCCGGCGTTCAAGCTGATGCGCAACGCCGCCGCGTACTGGCGCGGCAGCGAGAAGAACCCGATGCTCCAGCGTATCTACGGCACCGCCTGGCCGACCAAGGACCAGCTGAAGGCGCACCTGGAGTTCCTGGAGGAGGCCGCCAAGCGCGACCACCGCAAGCTCGGCAGCGAGCTGGACCTCTTCTCCTTCCCCGACGAGATCGGCCCCGGCCTCGCGGTCTTCCACCCCAAGGGCGGCGTCATCCGCCGGGCCATGGAGGACTACTCGCGCCGCCGGCACGAGGAGGAGGGATACGAGTTCGTCTACAGCCCGCACGCCACCAAGGGCAAGCTCTTCGAGAAGTCCGGCCACCTGGACTGGTACGCCGACGGCATGTACCCGCCCATGCAGCTCGACGACGGGGTGGACTACTACCTCAAGCCGATGAACTGCCCGATGCACAACCTGATCTTCGACGCGCGCGGCCGCTCCTACCGTGAACTGCCGCTGCGCCTCTTCGAGTTCGGCACGGTGTACCGGTACGAGAAGTCGGGCGTCGTGCACGGTCTGACCCGCTCGCGCGGCTTCACGCAGGACGACGCGCACATCTACTGCACCAAGGAGCAGATGGCGCAGGAGCTCGACCGCACGCTCACCTTCGTGCTGAACCTGCTCCGCGACTACGGCCTCACCGACTTCTACCTGGAGCTCTCCACCAAGGACCCGGAGAAGTACGTCGGCTCCGACGAGACCTGGGAGGAGGCCACCGAGACGCTGCGCCAGGTCGCCGAGAAGCAGGGCCTGCCCCTGGTCCCGGACCCGGGCGGCGCCGCGTTCTACGGCCCGAAGATCTCCGTGCAGTGCAAGGACGCCATCGGCCGCACCTGGCAGATGTCGACCGTGCAGCTCGACTTCAACCTGCCGGAGCGCTTCGACCTGGAGTACACCGGCCCGGACGGCTCCAAGCAGCGCCCGGTCATGATCCACCGCGCCCTGTTCGGCTCCATCGAGCGCTTCTTCGCCGTGCTCCTGGAGCACTACGCGGGCGCTTTCCCGGTCTGGCTCGCCCCGGTCCAGGCCGTCGGCATCCCGATCGGCGACGCCCACATCCCCTACCTCCAGGAGTTCGCCGCCACGGCGCGCAAGCAGGGGCTGCGGGTGGACGTGGACGCCTCCTCGGACCGGATGCAGAAGAAGATCCGCAACCAGCAGAAGGCCAAGGTGCCCTTCATGATCATCGCTGGTGACGAGGACATGGCCAACGGTGCCGTCTCCTTCCGCTACCGCGACGGTTCGCAGGAGAACGGCATCCCGGTCGACGAGGCCATCGCCAAGATCGCGAAGGCTGTCGAGGACCGCGTACAGGTCTGATCCGGCCACGGGCGACGGTCCCCGGAGCGCTATCCGCGCTCCGGGGGCCGTTTCTCGTCCTCCCGGGTGAACACCTGGATCAGCCACGACGAGAACGAGCCCGTCACCGCCCCCAGCAGCGCCAGCCCGCAGGCCATCAGCCCCGCCGCCACCGTCCGCCCCCAGAACGTGACCGGTGCGACGTCCCCGTAACCGACCGTCGTGAGCGTCTCGCACGCCCACCAGAGCGCGTCGCCGAACGTACGGACCGACGTGTCGGGGGCCCGGCGCTCCAGGTGGTAGACCGACAGCGCGGCGGAGAAGCCGAGCAGGGCGGCGGTCATGCCCGCGTACGCCATCACCCGGGCGTACAGGTCGAGCCGCGGCCGGTCGCGGCGCTGCTGGACCGCCTGGTAGACCCGCACCATCCGCAGCGGGCGCAGCAGCGGCAGCAGCACGACCAGGGTGTCGAGCCGGTGGGTGCGGGCGAAGCGCGCGCCCAGGCCGCTGAGGTGCACCCGTACCGCGTAGTCCGTCAGGAACAGCGACCACGTCGACCAGACCAGGATCAGGGAGACGTCACGCCACGGCTGGGCGTCGTGCGGGGCCAGGACCCGGACCGCGTACCCCGCCAGGAAGAGCAGGGAAGCGCCGAAGAGCGGCACCTCCGTGCGCTGCTCCCAGCGGGTCAGCCGGGCGGGGGCCTCGGGGGTGGGGCGCTGGCTCATCGCCTCAGCATCGCGGGACGGGTCCGGGCGCGGCCCCGGCGACACGCTTCGCGCGGGTGACGCAATATGCTGATCGGCATGACGAGTGAGCCGGAGCAGCAGATCGGCGTGGGGACGCCCGACGCGTTTCAGCGTCTGTGGACGCCCCATCGGATGGCGTACATCCAGGGGCAGGACAAGCCGAGCGGCCCGGGTGCCGAGGACGGCTGCCCGTTCTGTGCTATTCCGGCCAAATCCGACGAGGACGGGCTCGTCGTGGCGCGGGGCGAGCACGTCTACGCGGTGCTGAACCTCTACCCGTACAACGGCGGGCACCTCATGGTCGTCCCCTACCGTCACGTGGCCGACTACACGGAGCTGGACGGTCCGGAGACGGCGGAGCTGGCGGACTTCACCAAGCGGGCGATGGTGGCCCTGCGCGCCGCCTCCGGGGCGCACGGGTTCAACATCGGGATGAACCAGGGCTCGGTCGCCGGCGCGGGGATCGCCGCCCACCTGCACCAGCACCTGGTGCCGCGCTGGGGCGGGGACACCAACTTCATGCCGGTCATCGGCCACACCAAGGTGCTGCCGCAGCTGCTGGGCGACACCCGGGCCATGCTGGCCGACGCCTGGCCGGTCGGCTGAGCGAGCGGTTCCGTGCCCGGCGCAGGCCCACAGGGGCCCGCGCCGGGCACGTACGCACTACGCGTCGTAGACGTCGGCCTTGCGCGGGGCCGGGTCCTGGACGAGGCCGCTCAGTATCATCGAGCGGCTGTCGAAGCGCTCGGTGTCCACGCCGTTCTCCGCGAGGACCCGCATCGCCGCCGAGTGGACCACCCGCAGCACCGGAGTGGCCGCACGCATCGCGTCGTCCGCCATGAAGCGGTGGTTCCACGGCTTGGCGGCCCAGGCGTGCCGCAGTCCGAACGGCTCCGGAAGCACTATCTTCCCGCCCAGGTAGTCCAGCAGCGGCGGATACCAGGTGAAGGGCGCCCGCAGGGCGAGCCGGACGACCTCCCTGTCCTCCACCACCGGCAGCTGGATGTCCCGGGTCTCCCAGAACCGCACGGTCTTGTTGACCGTCTTCGTCCGGGCCGCCGGCTTGGCGAAGAACAGTCCGTGCACCGGGCCCAGCGCATGTCCGGTGACCTCGATGCGCAGCGTCTCGTGGAGCACGGTGACCGTGATCATCATCGTGATGACGAGCTGGCCGTCCCAGAGCGCGAACTGCACACCCAGGTAGTGCCGGTCACCGCTGCCGAACTGCTGGTGGTTGCAGATCCGCTGTATCTCGTGCGGCTTCACCTGGAAGGTCGCGACGTCCTCCCCGTCGGGCCGGGAGACGGAGTCGGCGTTCTCGCCGATGGGCGAGACGATCCAGTGCTTCACGGACGGCTTGGGGAAGCCGCCGGTGTTCAGCGGGCCGCGCTCCAGCATCTTCAGCTGGTCGTGGATGATCCGGACCAGGTCCCAGCTGCGGAACTGGTGGATCTCCTTCGTCGGGTCCTTCGGGGTCAGCTCCTCGGCCAGCTGCCAGCTGCCCCACCGGGTGCCCATGCCGAGGATGCCCTTGGGACCGGCGTAGAAGACCGCGTTGGACTGCTGCTCCGCGGTGAGCTTCTCCAGCCCCTGGCGCAGCGCCTCGCGGGCGGTCTCGTTGGGGTTCTTCGGCACCGCCTCCGGGATCTTGGCGATCACCCCGGTGCCGGACAGCAGCCCGTTCCAGCGCGCCCGCAGATCCTTGGCGGAGGTCTCCGCGATCCGCTTGGCGAGGAACCAGCCGATCAGCGGGGCGACGATCGCGCCCCGGACGTAGAGGGTCCAGAACCCGTCCAGCGGCAGCTTCCACAGCAGGATCAGCGCGCCGATCCCGAACACGGCGAGCAGCACCGTGCCGACCGCCCGGAACGCGACGTCCTTGGACTTGGCGAGGGCGTCCTTGACGCGGAAGGCGATGACCCAGGCGATCATCCCCGGCAGGAACAGGAAGCCGAACACCGCGGTCACCAGGGTGAGACGGGTGTCGCGTGCCTTACGGAGGTTGGTCGCCGACAGACAGTGCTCCACCACCGTCTGCGGATCGGTGCCGAAGGACTGGATGAGGGCCGCGCGGGAGCCGCCGAGCATCCGCTCCTGGACGGCACGGGCGAAGGCCTCACCGAGATTCGGCTTGAAGTAGTCGGACTTGAAGAGCTTGGAGGCCCCCGGCTTCACCGTGGACTTGTGCCACTCGCTGTTGGCGTCGAGGATCGTCTCCACCGGGCTGTCCCGGTACGCGGCCGAGGCCAGGGCGTTGGTCGCCACCGACTGGCCGCCGGACCCCTGGATCGGGATCTGCGCCCCGGGTGAGAAGTCGAATACGTCGTTGGCCACTTGTCTGTCGCCCCCACTCGCCGCACGGTCTGCTCCTGCGGTGTGCCCAACTACCGTACGCGGCATACCTTCTGAGCTGCGACCACAGCGTATCGTCCGGACCCCCGCACCGTCCGTCACCCGACGGGACGCGGGGGGTGTTTGCGACAGTGCGCCGGTCACGCGCCGGGGCGCCGGAGAGGGAGAGGCCTTGGAGTCCGGCCCCGGGCGGTGGGACGTCCCTACGTCGCGCGGCGGCTCTACGTCCCGTCCCTACGTCCCCATGTCCCTACGCCGCGCGGCGGCCCGCGCGCCCGGATCCGGTGAACCCTGCACGTCACCGGATCCGGAGGCCGGCCGTCCGGTGACACCCCTGCGGGCGGGTGCCCGTCCGGTGGAGGGCACCGGTCGTGACTACGATGGGCCCGCCGGTGGCCGTAGGGGCCGCTCGGCCAACCGAACCCTCGGGAAAGCCATGCTGAACAAGTACGCGCGTGCATTTTTCACGCGTGTCCTCACACCGTTCGCCGCCCTGCTGCTCCGCCTCGGGGTCAGCCCCGACGCGGTCACTCTCATCGGCACGGCCGGAGTGATGGCAGGTGCGCTGGTCTTTTTCCCGATGGGGGAGTTCTTCTGGGGCACCATCGTCATCACGGTCTTCGTCTTCTCCGACCTCGTCGACGGCAACATGGCCCGGCAGGCCGGGATCTCCAGCCGGTGGGGCGCGTTCCTCGACTCCACGCTGGACCGGGTCGCCGACGGGGCGATCTTCGCCGGCTTCGCCCTCTGGTACGCGGGCGGCGGCGACGACAACGTCCTGTGCGCCGTCGCGATCTTCTGCCTGGCCAGCGGCCAGGTGGTCTCGTACACCAAGGCGCGCGGTGAGTCGATCGGCCTGCCGGTCGCGGTGAACGGGCTGGTGGAGCGCGCCGAACGCCTGGTCATCTCGCTGGTCGCGGCCGGTCTCGCCGGCCTCCACAACTTCGGCGTCCCGCACATCGACATCCTGCTCCCGATCGCGCTGTGGATCGTCGCGGTGGGCAGCCTGGTGACGCTGGTCCAGCGCGTGGTGACCGTACGCCGCGAGTCCGCCGAGGCCGACGCGGCCTCCGCCGCGGGCGGCCCGGCCGGGCAGGGGAGCGGGGCCGACCGGTGAGCGCTCTCAAGGGCCGGATCACCGACGGCCTGTACGGGCTGGGCTGGGGCGCCGTGAAGAAGCTCCCCGAACCCGCCGCCGCGGCGCTCTTCCGCACCATCGCCGACCGCACCTGGAAGCGGCGCGGCAAGAGCGTGCTGCGCCTGGAGTCCAACCTCGCGCGCGTGGTGCCCGACGCGAGCCCGGAGCGGCTGGCCGAGCTGTCCAAGGCCGGGATGCGCTCGTACATGCGGTACTGGATGGAGTCGTTCCGGCTGCCGACCTGGAGTCCGCAGCGGATCAAGGACAGCATCGAGGTCACCGGCACCGACCACCTGGCCGAGGGGCTGGACGCGGGGCGCGGCGTCATCGTCGCCCTGCCGCACCTGGCCAACTGGGACCTCGCCGGCGCCTGGGTCACCACCGATCTGAAGGTCCCCTTCACCACCGTCGCCGAGCGGCTGGAGCCCGCGACGCTCTACGACCGGTTCGTCGCCTACCGCGAGGGCCTGGGCATGGAGGTCCTGCCGCACAGCGGCGGATCCGCCTTCGGCACGCTGGCCCGGCGGCTGCGCGCGGGCGGCCTGGTCTGCCTGGTCGCGGACCGGGACCTGTCCGCCTCCGGGGTGGAGGTGTCGTTCTTCGGCGCCACCGCCCGGATGCCCGCGGGCCCGGCGCTGCTCGCCCAGCAGACGGGCGCGAAGCTGCTGCCGGTGACCCTCTCGTACGACAGCACCCCGGTGATGAAGGCGCGCATCCACCCCGCGGTCGAACTGCCGCAGGAGGGCACGCGCGCCGAGAAGTCGGCCGCCATGACCCAGGCACTGGCCGACGTCTTCGCCACCGGCATCGCCGAACACCCGGAGGACTGGCACATGCTCCAGAGACTCTGGCTGGACGACCTGGACCCCCGGGGGGAACCCACGTGAAGATCGGCATCGTCTGCCCGTACTCCTGGGACGTACCCGGCGGCGTGCAGTTCCACATCCGGGACCTGGCCGAGCACCTCATCGGCCTTGGCCACACCGTCTCCGTCCTGGCCCCGGCCGACGACGAGACCCCGCTGCCCCCCTACGTCGTCTCGGCGGGCCGGGCCGTCCCCGTCCCGTACAACGGCTCCGTCGCCCGGCTGAACTTCGGCTTCCTGTCGGCCGCCCGGGTCCGCCGCTGGCTGCACGACGGCACCTTCGACGTGATCCACATCCACGAGCCGACCTCCCCCTCGCTCGGCCTGCTCGCCTGCTGGTCGGCCCAGGGCCCCATCGTCGCCACCTTCCACACCTCCAACCCGCGCTCCCGGGCGATGATCGCCGCGTATCCGATCCTCCAGCCCGCCCTGGAGAAGATCAGCGCGCGGATCGCGGTGAGCGAGTACGCCCGGCGCACCCTGGTCGAGCACCTGGGCGGGGACGCCGTGGTCATCCCGAACGGCGTCGACGTCGGCTTCTTCGCCGAGGCCGAGCCGAAGCCCGAGTGGCAGGGCCGGACCCTCGGCTTCATCGGCCGCATCGACGAACCCCGCAAGGGGCTCCCCGTCCTGATGAAGGCGCTCCCCGCGATCCTGGCCGCCCGCCCGGAGACCCGGCTGCTGGTCGCCGGGCGCGGTGACGAGGAGGAGGCGGTGGCCTCGCTGCCGGAGGAGCTGCGCGAGCGGGTCGAGTTCCTCGGCATGGTCAGCGACGAGGACAAGGCCCGGCTACTGCGCAGCGTGGACGTGTACGTGGCCCCGAACACCGGCGGCGAGAGCTTCGGCATCATCCTGGTCGAGGCGCTGTCGGCGGGGGCGCCGGTGCTGGCCAGCGACCTGGACGCCTTCGCCCAGGTGCTGGACCAGGGCGCGGCGGGAGACCTCTTCGCCAACGAGGACGCCGACGCGCTGGCCGCCGCCGCGATCCGGCTGCTGGCCGACCCGGAGCGCCGGGCCGGGCTGCGCGAGCGGGGCGAGGCCCACGTACGGCGCTTCGACTGGGCGACGGTCGGGGCGGACATCCTCGCGGTGTACGAGACGGTGACGGACGGGGCCGCCTCGGTGGCGGAGGACGAACGCTCGGGGCTGCGGGCCCGGTTCGGGCTGGCGCGGGACTGAGGCCGGGCCGCCCGTCGGAAGGGGGAGGCCCCGGCGACGGTAGCGTGTGCGACCGTGACCGTAACCCTCATCATCTGGATCGTCGTCGCCCTCATCGCGATCGGCGTGTACCTCAGCTGGACCGCCGGCCGGCTCGACCGCCTGCACTCCCGGATCGACGCCGCCCGCGCCGCACTCGACGCCCAGCTGCTGCGCCGCGCCTCGGTCACCCAGGAGCTGGCCACCTCCGGCGTCCTGGACCCGGCCGCCTCCATCGTGCTGTACGAGGCCGCGCACGCCGCCCGGCAGGCCGAGGAGGACCACCGTGAGGTGGCCGAGAGCGAGCTGAGCGCCGCCCTGCGGGCCGTCTTCGGTGAACCGGCCCAGGTGGAGGCGGTGAAGGAGGTCCCCGGCGGAAAGGAGGCGGCCACCGAACTGGCCGCCGCCGTACGCCGCGTACCGATGGCCCGGCGCTTCCACAACGACTCCGTACGCGCGGCCCGCGCCCTGCGCCGGCACCGCACCGTACGGCTCTTCCGGCTGGCCGGGCACGCGCCGTTCCCGCTCGCCTTCGAGATGGACGACGCCCCGCCGGTGGCCCTGGCGGACCGCCCCGGCACCTGAGCGGCAGCGGATACGGGGCCAGAACGATCCACGGCCTGCCTATTGGCCCTTGCTGTGGACTGGTCCCACAGAGTTTGCTCGGCGGTGCAGTATCCAGCGTCTTTCACCGAGTGAGGTCCCGTGTCCACGCTTCCCAGCACCCCCCAGTCCGCCGAGTCCCCCGCCACCGGCACCGCCCGCGTCAAGCGCGGCATGGCCGAGCAGCTCAAGGGCGGCGTGATCATGGACGTCGTCGACGCCGAGCAGGCGAAGATCGCCGAGGACGCGGGCGCCGTGGCCGTCATGGCCCTGGAGCGGGTGCCCGCCGACATCCGCAAGGACGGCGGCGTGGCCCGGATGTCCGACCCCAACATGATCGAGGAGATCATCGGGGCCGTCTCCATCCCCGTCATGGCCAAGTCCCGCATCGGCCACTTCGTCGAGGCCCAGGTCCTCCAGTCCCTCGGCGTCGACTACATCGACGAGTCCGAGGTCCTCACCCCGGCCGACGAGGTCAACCACAGCGACAAGTTCGCCTTCACCACCCCCTTCGTCTGCGGCGCCACCAACCTGGGCGAGGCCCTGCGCCGCATCGCCGAGGGCGCGGCCATGATCCGCTCGAAGGGCGAGGCCGGCACGGGCAACGTCGTCGAGGCCGTCCGTCACCTGCGCCAGATCAAGAACGAGATCGCCCGCCTGCGCGGCTTCGACAACAACGAGCTGTACGCCGCCGCCAAGGACCTGCGCGCCCCCTACGAGCTGGTCAAGGAGGTCGCCGAGCTCGGCAAGCTGCCGGTCGTGCTGTTCTCCGCCGGTGGCGTCGCCACCCCGGCCGACGCCGCGCTGATGCGCCAGCTCGGCGCCGAGGGCGTCTTCGTCGGCTCCGGCATCTTCAAGTCCGGCGACCCGTCCAAGCGCGCCGCCGCCATCGTGAAGGCCACCACCTTCTACGACGACCCGAAGGTCATCGCGGACGCCTCCCGCAACCTCGGCGAGGCCATGGTCGGCATCAACTGCGACACGCTGCCCGAGTCCGAGCGCTACGCCAACCGCGGCTGGTAACACCCATGAGCGACACCCCTGTGATCGGCGTCCTGGCTCTCCAGGGCGACGTACGGGAGCACCTGATCGCCCTGGCCTCGGCGGACGCCCTGGCCAGGCCGGTGCGGCGCCCCGAGGAGCTCGCCGAGATCGACGGCCTGGTCATCCCGGGTGGCGAGTCCACCACCATGTCCAAGCTGGCGGTCCTCTTCGGCATGATGGAGCCCCTGCGCGAACGGGTACGGGCCGGGATGCCGGTCTACGGCACCTGCGCCGGGATGATCCTGCTGGCCGAGAAGATCCTCGACCCGCGCTCCGGCCAGGAGACCGTCGGCGGCATCGACATGATCGTGCGACGCAACGCCTTCGGCCGGCAGAACGAGTCCTTCGAGGCCGCGGTCGAGGTCGACGGCGTCGACGGCGGCCCGGTGGAAGGCGTGTTCATCCGCGCCCCCTGGGTGGAGTCCGTCGGGGCCGAGGCCGAGGTCATCGCCGAGCACGGCGGCCACATCGTGGCCGTACGGCAGCGAAATGTCCTGGCCACGTCGTTCCATCCCGAACTGACCGGCGACCATCGCGTGCACGCTCTGTTCGTGGACATGGTGCGCACCGTGAAGTGAGCGGACCCCGGTAGGATCTCTCGGGTTCGAATCGATTTTGGTGACGCGAAGGAGAAGGCAGATGTCCGGCCACTCTAAATGGGCTACGACGAAGCACAAGAAGGCCGTGATTGACGCCAAGCGCGGCAAGCTCTTCGCGAAGCTGATCAAGAACATCGAGGTCGCCGCGCGCTCCGGAGGCGTGGACCCCGATGGCAACCCGACCCTCGTCGACGCCATCCAGAAGGCGAAGAAGAGCTCCGTCCCGAACAAGAACATCGAGTCCGCCGTCAAGCGCGGCGGCGGTCTCGAAGCGGGCGGCGCCGACTACGAGACGATCATGTACGAGGGTTACGGCCCCAACGGTGTCGCGGTGCTCATCGAGTGCCTCACCGACAACCGCAACCGTGCCGCCTCCGACGTACGTGTCGCGATGACCCGGAACGGCGGCTCGATGGCCGACCCGGGCTCCGTCTCGTACCTCTTCAACCGCAAGGGCGTCGTGATCGTCCCCAAGGGCGAGCTGGGCGAGGACGACGTCCTCGGTGCGGTGCTCGACGCCGGTGCCGAGGAGGTCAACGACCTCGGTGAGACCTTCGAGGTGGTCAGCGAGGCCACCGACATGGTCGCGGTGCGCACCGCGCTCCAGGAGGCGGGCATCGACTACGACTCGGCCGAGGCCAACTTCCTGCCGACCATGCAGGTCGAGCTGGACGAAGAGGGCGCGCGCAAGATCTTCAAGCTCATCGACGCGCTGGAGGACAGCGACGACGTGCAGAACGTCTTCGCCAACTTCGACGTGTCCGACGAGGTCATGGAGAAGGTCGACGCCTGAAGAGCGACGGGCACGACTCGGTGCGACGGGCCGACGGGGACACACCCCGTCGGCCCGTCGTCCTGTCGGATGCGACGGTTTGTCAGTGCGAGCCGATAGCCTGCGGGAACAGATGAACGAGTGGGCAGGGCGAGCGGTGAGGACAGGGGGGCTCCATGCGGGTTCTGGGTGTTGACCCCGGGCTGACCCGGTGCGGTGTCGGTGTCGTCGAGGGGGTCGCGGGCCGCCCGCTGACCATGATCGGCGTCGGCGTCGTGCGCACCCCCGCCGACGCCGAGCTCGGCGACCGGCTCGTCGCCATCGAGCGCGGGATCGAGCAGTGGCTCGACGAGCACTCCCCGGGTTACGTGGCCGTGGAGCGGGTCTTCGCCCAGCACAACGTGCGTACGGTGATGGGCACCGCCCAGGCCAGCGCGGTGGCCATGCTCTGCGCCGCCCGCCGCGGCATCCCCGTCGCCCTGCACACGCCCAGCGAGGTCAAGGCGGCCGTCACCGGATCGGGCCGAGCCGAGAAGGCGCAGGTCGGAGCCATGGTGACCCGGCTGCTCAGGCTGGACGCGCCCCCCAAGCCCGCCGACGCCGCCGATGCCCTGGCCCTGGCCATCTGCCACATCTGGCGGGCGCCCGCGCAGAACCGGCTCCAGCAGGCGGTCGCCGCCCACCGCACGCCGGGCACCTCCCGCACGGCGGCCACGCCCGGCATCTCCCGTACGCCCGGCGTATCCCGCACACCCCGCACGCTGAAAGGCCCCACCGCATGATCGCCTTCGTCTCCGGCCCGGTGGCCGCCCTCGCCCCGACCACGGCCGTCATCGAGGTCGGCGGTATCGGCATGGCCCTCCAGTGCACCCCGCAGACCCTGGCCGCCCTGCGCGTCGGCCGCGAGGCCCGGCTCGCCACCTCCCTCGTCGTCCGCGAGGACTCGCTCACCCTGTACGGCTTCGCCGACGACGACGAGCGGCAGGTCTTCGAGCTGCTCCAGACCGCCAGCGGCGTCGGCCCCCGCCTCGCCCAGGCCATGCTGGCCACCCACAGCCCCGACGCCCTGCGTCTGGCCGTCTCCACCGGTGACGAGAAGGCCCTCACCGCCGTCTCCGGCATCGGGAAGAAGGGCGCGCAGAAGCTGCTGCTGGAGCTCAAGGACCGGCTCGGCGAACCGGTCGGCGCGCACATCGGCCAGCAGGGCATCGGCACTCCTGCCACCTCCGGCTGGCGCGACCAGCTCCAGGCCGCGCTCATCGGCCTCGGCTACGCGAGCCGTGAGGCCGAGGAGGCCGTGACCGCCGTCGCCCCGCAGGCCGAGGCCGCCGTCGCCGAGGGCACCGCGCCCCCCGTGCCGCAGTTGCTGCGGGCCGCCCTGCAGACTCTCAACCGCGCACGCTGACCGGCACCGAACCACCGAAGAGGCCCTTGATGAACTGGGACGAGACCGGACCCGAGACCGACGAGCCGACCGGGCCCGTCCTCGACGACCGGCTGGTCGACGCCGGCCACCTCGACGGCGAGGACAGCGCGGTCGAGGCGGCCCTGCGCCCCAAGGACCTGGAGGAGTTCGTCGGTCAGGAGAAGGTCCGCGAACAGCTCGACCTGGTCCTCAAGGCGGCCCTCGCCCGTGGTGCCACCGCCGACCACGTCCTGCTCTCCGGCGCCCCCGGCCTGGGCAAGACCACCCTCTCGATGATCATCGCGGCGGAGATGAACGCCCCGATCCGGATCACCTCGGGCCCCGCCATCCAGCACGCCGGCGACCTCGCGGCGATCCTCTCCTCCCTCCAGGAGGGCGAGGTCCTCTTCCTCGACGAGATCCACCGCATGTCGCGGCCGGCCGAGGAGATGCTCTACATGGCGATGGAGGACTTCCGCGTCGACGTCATCGTCGGCAAGGGCCCCGGCGCCACCGCGATCCCGCTCGAACTGCCGCCGTTCACCCTGGTCGGCGCCACCACCAGGGCCGGACTCCTGCCGCCCCCGCTGCGCGACCGCTTCGGCTTCACCGGCCACATGGAGTTCTACGCCCCCACCGAGCTGGAGCGCGTCATCCACCGCTCCGCCCGCCTCCTGGACGTCGTCATCGACGTGGAGGGCGCCGCCGAGATCGCCGGACGCTCCCGGGGCACCCCCCGTATCGCCAACCGCCTGCTGCGCCGCGTCCGGGACTACGCCCAGGTCAAGGCCGAGGGCACGATCGACCGGTCCATCGCGGAGGCGGCCCTCAAGGTGTACGAGGTTGACGCCCGGGGACTCGATCGGCTGGACCGTGCGGTGCTCGGCGCCCTGCTGAAACTTTTCGGTGGCGGACCCGTCGGCCTGTCCACCCTCGCGGTCGCCGTGGGGGAGGAGCGCGAGACCGTCGAGGAGGTCGCCGAACCCTTCCTCGTACGGGAAGGACTGCTGGCCAGGACGCCGCGCGGCCGGGTGGCGACCCCGGCGGCCTGGGCACACCTGGGACTGGTGCCACCGCCCCACGGCGCAAAGGGACAACAGGGCCTGTTCGGGGCGTGAAGCGTCACAGGTTCGCCCGCACAGGAACCCCGGTGCCATGCTGGGCGTTGTTCCAACGATGCGGACTCGCTTAGACTCCGCCGATGCCGCCCTTAAAGGTCGGTGTACCCACCCCCGTATATACAGGCCGCATTCCAGCGCGGTCGTGCGAAGGAATTCCCGTCCCGTGGATATCTTGACTCTCCTCCCCTTCATCGTGCTCATCGGGGCCATGTTCCTGATGACCCGCTCCGCCAAGAAGAAGCAGGCGGCGGCCGCGCAGATGCGCAATGCCATGCAGCCCGGCACCGGCGTCCGGACGATCGGGGGCATGTACGCGACCGTCAAGGAAGTCCACGACGACACCGTGGTCCTCGAGGTCGCCCCCGGCGTGCACGCCATCTACGCGAAGAACTCGATCGGCGCCGTCCTGGACGACGCGGAGTACAACCGCATCGTCCACGGCGACGACGACGAGCTCGACGCGGACGGCACGATCGTTCCCGACGACGCCTCGTCGCTGACGGGTGAGCCCGACGCGGACAAGGCGGACGTCGCCAAGATCGACCTGGTCAAGGACGAGACGGCCGACAACGACGCCGAGCCCGAGGACGCGGCGGCCAAGGACGTCAAGGACGCCAAGAGCGACGGCAAGTCCGACGGCGACACCGACACCAAGTAGTTCTCACGATCCCGGGGACGTCGCGCGCCCACCGGCGCGCGGCGTCCCCGGCACCGTGCAGGCCGTCTGCGGGGGTGGGTCCCCACAACACTTCATGGCCGCCCGAGCGCGTACCCGGCGCCGGGCGGTTGGACAGGGAGAAACGAGAAGGTGGCAGCACCCAAGAAGGGACGAGGGCCGTCCGGCGGTCATGGGAGGCCGGGGCGTGCCCTGGCTCTGATCCTCATCGCCATGGTCGCGCTCGCCGGCGGGATGTTCCTGTCCGGGCACACCACGCCCAGGCTGGGCATCGACCTGGCCGGCGGTACGTCGATCACACTCGAAGCGCAGAACCAGCCCGGCAAGCCGAACGCGATCAACCCGACCAACATGGACACAGCGGTCGGGATCATCGAGCGGCGCGTCAACGGGCTCGGCGTCTCCGAGGCAGAGGTTCAGACCCAGGGCGATCGCAACATCATCGTCAACATTCCCAAGGGCACGGACTCCAAGCAGGCCCAGCAGCAGGTCGGTACGACCGCCCAGCTGTACTTCCGGCCCGTGCTGACAGTGGCGGCGAGCGGCCCGGAGCAGCCCTCGCCCTCCGCATCCCCGACCCCGTCGGGCAGCGCTTCGCCGAGCGCGGACGCGTCCGCGACGCCCGAGGCCACGGGTGAGGAGGCCACCGGTTCGGAGGCCACCCCCTCCGCGAGCGCCACCACCCAGGGCCGTGCGGTCACCGGGGCCCTGAAGAAGGACCCCACCCCGACCCCCACGGCCTCCGGTGAGCCCGAGCCGTCCGGCACCCCCGAGGCGACGCCGTCCGAGGACGCGGAGACGGCCAAGCTCCAGGAGGAGTTCGCCAAGCTCGACTGCACCGACCCCGAGCAGCGTTCGGAGGCGGGCAAGAACTCCCTGCCCACCGAGCCGATCGTCGCCTGCGGCTCGAACGTCCCCGGCAGCTACGAGAAGTACGTGCTCGGCCCCGCCGAGGTCTCCGGCAGCGACGTGGACGACGCCAAGGGCGCCATCGACCAGCAGACCGGTGAGTGGATCGTGTCGATGGAGTTCACCTCCGCCGGCGCCAAGAAGTTCCAGACGATCACCAGCCGGCTCTCCCAGCAGCAGCCGCCGATGAACCAGTTCGCGATCGTTCTCGACGGCGAGGTCGTCTCCGCCCCGTCGGTGCGCACGGCGCTCAGCAAGAACGCCCAGATCTCCGGCAGCTTCAACCAGCAGTCCGCCGAGGACCTGGGCAACATCCTCTCCTACGGTGCGCTGCCGCTCACCTTCAAGGAGATGAGCGTCACCACCGTCACCGCCGCCCTCGGCAGCGAGCAGCTCAAAGGTGGCCTGATCGCGGGCGCCGTCGGCCTGGCGCTGGTCGTGATCTACATGGTCGCCTACTACCGGGGCCTGGCGTTCATCGCCCTGCTGAGCCTCATGGTCTCCGGCATCCTGACCTATACGATCATGTCCTTGCTGGGGCCGGCCATCGGCTTCGCGCTGAATCTCCCGGCGGTCTGCGGTGCCATCGTCGCGATCGGCATCACGGCGGACTCCTTCATCGTCTACTTCGAACGCGTGAGAGACGAGATCCGCGAAGGGCGCACGCTCCGCCCGGCCATCGAGCGCGCCTGGCCCCGGGCCCGGCGCACCATCCTGGTCTCCGACTTCGTGTCGTTCCTGGCCGCCGCGGTGCTCTTCCTCGTCACCGTCGGCAAGGTCCAGGGCTTCGCGTTCACGCTCGGCCTGACCACGTTGCTCGACGTCGTCGTGGTGTTCCTCTTCACCAAGCCCCTGATGACGCTGATGGGCCGGACGAAGTTCTTCTCCGGGGGCGGTTCCTGGTCCGGACTGGACCCGAAGCGGCTCGGCGCACAGCCTCCGCTGCGCCGCTCCCGCCGTGTCAGCGCTTCCACCGAACCGAAGGAGGCGTGAGATGTCGCGACTCGGCAATCTCGGCGCCCGGCTCTACCGGGGCGAGGTCGGCTACGACTTCATCCGCAACCGCAGGATCTGGTACGGCATCTCGGTCCTGATCACCATCACCGCCATCATCGGCGTGGCGGTCGGCGGTCTCCGCATGGGTATCGAGTTCGAGGGCGGCGCGGTCTTCACGACCGACACCAAGGCCAAGATCTCCACGGCTCAGGCCACGGAGGTGGCGACCGAGGCCTCGGGCCACCTGGCCATCGTCCAGGAGCTCGGCAACGGCGGTCTGCGCATCCAGATCACCGAGGTCGACACCGCCAAGGCGAACGAGATCAAGGAGACGCTCTCCGACGAACTCGGTATCCCCGCCGACGAGATCAACGCGGACCTGGTCGGCCCCAGCTGGGGTGAGCAGATCGCCAACAAGGCGTGGATGGGCCTCGGGATCTTCATGGTCCTGGTGGTGGTCTACCTGGCCATCGCGTTCGAGTGGCGGATGGCCGTCGCCGCCCTCATCGCGCTGATCCACGACATCACCATCACGGTCGGTGTCTACGCCCTGGTCGGCTTCGAGGTCACCCCGGGCACGGTGATCGGTCTGCTGACCATTCTCGGATACTCCCTGTACGACACGGTGGTGGTCTTCGACAGCCTCAAGGAGGGCCAGAAGGACATCACCAAGCAGACCCGCTTCACGTACAGCGAGATCGCCAACCGGTCGATCAACAGCACGCTGGTCCGCTCGATCAACACCACCGTGGTGGCGCTGCTGCCGGTGGCCGGACTGCTGTTCATCGGTGGCGGTGTCCTCGGCGCCGGCATGCTGAACGACATCTCGCTGTCGCTGTTCGTCGGCCTCGCGGCCGGTGCGTACTCCTCGATCTTCATCGCCACGCCGCTCGTCGCCGACCTCAAGGAACGCGACCCGCAGATGAAGGCGCTGAAGAAGCGGATCCTCGCCAAGCGGGCGGCAGCGGCCGCCCGGGGCGAGTCCGCCGAGGACGACGTCCCCGCCTACCGGCAGGACGACGAGGACGCCGAGGTCGCGGGCGCCGTGGTGGGCCAGCGCCAGGAGCCCCGCGGCCACGGCCGCACACCGGGGAAGCGCTGATGACCAGTACCGCCGAATCGACCAGGGAGCTGCTGCTCAGCCGGATCCGCGATGTCGCGGACTATCCGAAGCCGGGCGTGGTGTTCAAGGACATCACCCCGCTGCTGGCGGACCCGGTGGCCTTCACGGCGCTCACCGACGCCCTCGCGGAGCTGTGCGTACGGCACGGCGCCACGAAGATCGTCGGCCTGGAGGCGCGCGGCTTCATCCTCGCCGCGCCGGTCGCGGTCCGGGCCGGCATCGGCTTCGTACCGGTCCGCAAGGCCGGCAAGCTCCCCGGAGCCACGCTCGCCCAGTCCTACGAGCTGGAGTACGGCAGCGCGGAGGTCGAGATCCACGCCGAGGACCTCGACGCCGAGGACCGGATCATGGTCATCGACGACGTTCTCGCCACCGGGGGCACCGCCGAGGCCTCGCTGGAGCTCATCCGGCGGGCCGGCGCCCAGGTCGCGGGCGTCTCGGTCCTGATGGAGCTCGGCTTCCTCAAGGGCCGGGCCCGGCTGGAGCCGGCGCTGCGGGGCGCTCCGCTGGAGGCGCTGATCACGCTCTGAGCCGCTGATCGCCGCCCACCGGCGGGCATCGGGGAGTCCGGCCACGGACACCGCGTAGGTCCGCCGGCGGACACCTGAACGAGGGGCGGGGCCCCGGGGGCCACCGGGGGGGCGGGGCACCGTGTG
>NZ_JBEYKR010000123.1:0-21678 GCF_040703535.1 Streptomyces sp. NPDC007346 | reverse complement strand
AACGCGGGGGGGGGGGGGTGGGGCCCGGGGGGGTGGGGGGGCGCGCCCTGGGGGTGCGGGGGGCGTCGCCCCCCCCCCCCCCACCCCGAGGAGGAACCGGGCAGAGGTCCGGCCCGCATCACCGCGAGGAGGGGAGCCTCTCGCGCACCCACGCGGGATCAGGGTTGACGTGCGGCCGGCCCGCCACGAGGACGGTCGGCACGGTCTCGTCGCCGCCGTTCGCCTCTCTCACCACGGCCGCACCCGCCGGATCACGCCAGATGTCGACCCAGTGCGCCCGATGGGCCGCACGGCCCAGCCGGATGCGCAGGCGCAGACAGTACGTACAGCCCGGCCGCCAGAAGATGACCGGCCCCCCGTCGGCCGCACTGCGGCGCCGCGCCTCCTGCGTACCGATGGACCTCGGGAAGATGAGGGGCGAGTTCGCGCCCGCGAGAAGGACGAACACCGCCAGGAGCGCCACGGCTGCGCCGGGGCTCCCCCGGAGGATCAGCCCGGCCGCGAGGGCCGAGCCGCCGAACACCATCAGCGTGGGCACGATCCATGGGCGCGTCATGCTGCCGCAGGCTACCGCCGGGCCGCCCCGGACCGCACCGCGGGCTACCCCGCCACCCGGTCCCGCGCCGCCCGCATCGCCGCTGCGGTGGCCACCGCGTCGTACTCCGGCCCGACGCCCGGGACGATCACCATGTCACCGTCGAGGTGCCGGGTGCGCAGGGGCAGGATCTCCTGGTAGCCGGGGGACGCGTACCAGGCGCGGACCTCCTCGACACCGGGAAAGGCCACCAGGACCACCGCCCCCGGCCACTCCCCCTCCACCACCTCCACCTCGACACCGTGCACCAGGAACCGGCCCCCGTAGGGCTCCATGGTGGCCTGGACGCGCTCGATGTAGCTCAGCACCTCGTCGGGGACGGGGCCGTCGGTGGGGCGCAGGTGAGCGATGGCGTACGCGGTCATGATCCGGTCCTCCGGGATTGGCATCGGCGTGGTTCTCCGTGACGCCTCCGATGCTGCCGGGCGGGGTGAAGGACGTCGATTACCTCGGAGGTCATGGAGACGGCCTGCACGGCGAAGCGCCCGGCCAGGAGACTGGCCGGGCGCTCTTGCGACCGCGTGCGGGGGCTCAGTCCGCTCCGCCGGACCGCGCCGGTGCGGCGCTGGTTCCGTGAACGCGGCTGCCCATCGTGACTACCGGGTTTCCGTCGAGACCGGCTTGAGGTAGAAGAGGCACTGGTCCGCGCTGAATTCGCCCACCGCGGCGACGAAGCGGAACTTGTCTCCTGCGCCGATGGCGGCGGGTATCTCCTTGCCGGTCAGATTCAGGTTCGAGATGTTGACATCCTCGTACTTGAAGGCCGGGCCGATACCCGTGTTCGGCCCCTCGTCGCCTGGCCCCAGGAGGAAGTCGTAGCGGGTGTCGTAGTCGCCGTGGGGTGTCATGGCCACGATTGAGCCGTTGAACGCGACCGTCTGACCCTCGTACCTGGACGCGAAGTCCAGGTTCGCATCGTCGCAGTTGTCCGCCTTCAACAACGCCGCGAACTCCGGGTTGTTCTGAGGCGTGATCACCTCAGTGGCAGCCGGCTCGGCCGCGACCGGAGTGGGCGTAGCGGAGGGACTTTCGCTCGCAGCGGCCGCCGGCTTGTCCGACGCGTCCTTCTTCTCGCTCCCGTCGCTGAGTGCGGAGGCAACGCCTATGACGATGGCCAGAACCACGAGGCCGGCGGCCACCGTGCCGATCAGCAGCCACGGCTGAGGCTTCTTCGGACGACGGAATTCGAGGGTGGAGCGCAGCGTGCCCTGAGCCTGCTCGACAAGCTCCCAGCCATCCTTCTGCATCTTCGAGATCACCAAGCCGTTGGTGCCGCGAACTGTCTGCACCGTCTTGTACTCGTACTTGATCTCGTCGGCCATGTGGCTCCGCGCCCCCCTATATGGACTGTTCATACCAACTGCCTCGCGAGCATAAGGGCACTCCGCGAGGTACTCGGCATCACCGTTGTCGCCTGCGGCCCCGAGGTTGTGCCCCCGGACCGAGGAGCGCTCGGCCGCAGGCGAGCCGGCCCGCCGGAACGAACGCTGCTTTGTGACGGTGGTGGCGCCGGACGCCGTCGATCCCGCACTTGCCACCCGACCGGACGCGATCCGTGCCTGGCACCGGTGGACCATCGCTGAACGCCCGGCTTCCGCGCGGAGTGCCGATCGAGAAGCTGCCTGGTGATCAGCTCCGTGCAACGGTGAGCAGCAGAGGATTGTCGTCTAAGGGCGTAGCCGGGACGAGACCCCGGTCTGCGAGTGCGTCAGCCCGCGCACGACGACGTCCTGCCGACGTCGTTCAGGACCACAGCTACGCCGCGACGACCGCCCGCCTCTCGGAGGTGTCCGGCCACCCCAGCTCTCGCCCAATCGTCGAGCCAGCCATGGCCAACGGTCGCCGGTGGAACAACTGGCAGGCAACGCGCCCGGACTCGCGCCAGGAGTGCGGGGCAACCTCGCCGTACGGGGCAGCGAACGTGGTTCTTCCGGTGCGGCGAGCCACGGGCACGATGCTCGGCTACCGGTGAGGTCCTGCCCCAACACTCGGCCGCCAACCGGCGCATCTGCGCCCGGCCAGGAGAGCCGGCCGGGCGCAGATGCGACTGCGTGGGAGGGCGCGTCCTACGACCGCTTGAACTCGCCGCCCGCGACGCCGCCTTCGAACGCCGCCCACTCACCGGAGGTGAAGACGAGAGCGGGGCCGTTGCCCTGGTCCTTGCTGTCACGCATGGCCACGCGGCCATCGCCGAGGAAGGCCACCTCGACGCACTGGGCGTTGTTCTGCGAGCGGCTGGACTTCCGCCATACCGCACCTGTCAGATCCGCACTCATCATCGGGAAAACTCCTTTGCCGCTTGCCGAAGAATGTTCTGGGTGTCCTTGTGATCCAGGGCGGCGCCCCAGATGGAGGTGAATGCCTGGTCGTACCGCTCGATCTCCTGCGGCTTGTCGAGGTACAGATCGCCGGTGAAGCCCTCCATGTACACGGTGGACGGCTCCATCGGTTGTCCGTCGCCGTTGACGGGGAAGCCCAAGAGCGTGAACGGCCCCGATACAAGGCCATAGTGCAGGCCTGCCGTGAACGGCACGACCCGCAGTGAGACGTTCGGCAGCTCCATCGTCTCCGCCAGGCGGTACAACTGGCGAGCCATTACTTCGCCTCCGCCGACCGGTTGGCGGAGCACCGCTTCGCCAAGCACCAATTCCAAGGTGGGCGGGCTGGTCACCCTGGTCAGCAACTCCTGGCGCGCCATACGGACATGCACCCGTCGTTCGATCTCGTCGCGGTCGACGTCAGGGATGCCCTTCAGGATCAACGCTCGGGCGTAGTCCTCCGTCTGCACGAGACCCGGCACCAGGTCCTTGATGTACTGACGCAGACTGGCTGCCGCCCCTTCCAGTCCGATGAAGAGGTCGAAACCTTCCGGGATCACATCACCGTAGGCGTGCCACCAACCCCGGTTCTTCGTCTCCTTCGCCAGCCCCATCAGGCCCTTGGTCAACTCGGCGTCAGCACCGTACGCACGGCACATCGCCTCGACGTCCAGGCTGCGCATGGAGGTCTGCCCCGTCTCGATGCGCCAGATCTTCTGATCCGACCACTCCAGAGCTGTCGCCGCCGCGCGCACGGTCAGCCGCGCGCGATTGCGCAGCTCACGCAGGTGTCTTCCGAGTTGACGGCGGGGCACGGTCGAACCGCTTGCCACTTCCACCACTTGGTGTACCTCCGATCTGGAACTCAGGTTACATCCGAAATGGAAGGCTGAGGATTCCTATTATGAAATGGGAGATAAATGTTCGAGAGGGTGAACTTCGGATTTCCAATCTGGAGTGTTGCATATTCGAATAATCCAGTGCTTCACTCGGTTACCCACAGGACCGCCGCGAGCACACTAAGTGATCACGGCATGGCGAGGGGACCGACGCCCGATGAACCCGCTGATCTTTGGCTACATGCGTGTGCCCGACGACATGACCGACGAGGAGGCGAAGCAGAAGCAGCACGACCTCTCCACGTACGCCGAGAAGAACGGCTTCCACCTGGCGACCGTGTTCTACGAGTACGTACCGGGAGCCCAGTCCGCGTTCACAGAGTTGGTGGCGGCCGTCCGGCGCGCCGAGGCCAAGCACGTCCTCGTGCCGTCCTACCGGGAGCTGGCGCTCAACCGGTCGCTCCAGGACGCCATGCTCACGCACCTCGCCCACGCCACCGGCGGCGCGGAGGTCATCAGCCTGGACGACGGCTCATGACGGGCCAGGAGGCGCCGTACGAGACTCGGCAGGTGCGTTTCGTCGACCAACTCTCCCTGGTCGCCACGGAGTCGGCCGTCTCAGCCTCGCGCCGCTTCCTGCGGGTCGCCCTCTCCCAGTGGCAGGCGGCTCTCATCGAGGACGACGTCCTTCTCATCGCCTCGGAGCTGGTCACCAATGCCGTCGCCGTCACCGGAGTTGTGGCGGAGAACCCCACGTGGGACGAGTTGCGACGGCTCGGCCTCGTCCATGTCCGCCTGGTGGGGCTTCGGGACAGTGTCGTCGTCGAAGTGTGGGACGTGTCGGACGAGCCGCCCCGGCTCCAGCATGTCGGCCGTGACTCCGAGGACGGGCGCGGGCTCCTCCTCGTACAGGAGTTGGCGGCG
Organism: Streptomyces sp. NPDC007346; assembly: GCF_040703535.1. Lineage (NCBI taxonomy): Bacteria > Bacillati > Actinomycetota > Actinomycetes > Kitasatosporales > Streptomycetaceae > Streptomyces > Streptomyces sp. NPDC007346. Next base: position 17,002 of record NZ_JBEYKR010000123.1, on the reverse strand, counting down.
CGCTGGGGTTCCTACCGGACCACGGGCGGAAAGGCCGTGTGGGCCCAGTTGGCAGTCCGTCCGCCGTTGCCACCGTTGCCGCAGCGCCCGAGGAACGAGCGTCGCGGGAGCGGGGCGGCTGCCCCGCCGGGGCCCGGCATCGCCTTCCTCCGCCACGTCCGGGTGGGGCTGGGCAGGGCGCTGTGAGCCGGCCCGGCCGGATATGCCGAAGGCGGCGGCAGCCCGGAACGTTCCGGGGTGCCGCCGCCTTCGGGCGGGGACGGGGGTGAAGCGCGGGGGTGGGGCAGGGTCAGGCGGCGGAGCCGGCCTTCCACTGGGCCCAGTCCATGTTCCAGCCGTTGAGGCCGTTGTCCGGGGTGATGGTCTTGTCCGGGGAGTTCTTGACGATGACCACGTCGCCGATGAGGGAGTTGTTGTAGAACCAGGCGCCGGGCTGGTTGGCGTCGTTCGCGCCCTTCACGTCGGCGAGGCCCACGCAGCCGTGGCTGGTGTTGGCGGTGCCGAAGATGCCCTTGCCCCAGTAGTTGCCGTGGATGAAGGTGCCCGAGGTGGACAGGCGCATCGCGTGCGGCACGTCCTTGATGTCGTACTCGCCCTTGCCGTCGTCATCGGTGAAGCCGACGGTGGCGCCGTTCATCCGGGTCTCCTTGTACTTCTCGGAGATCACCATCTGGCCGTTGTACGTGGGGGTCTCGGGCGAACCGGCGGAGATCGGGATGGTCTTGATCGTCTTGCCGTCGCGGGTGACCGTCATCATCTTCGTCTTCGCGTCGACGGTGGAGACCTGGTTGCGGCCGACCTTGAACGTGACCGTCTTCTGCTGCACGCCGTACACGCCGTCGGCGCCCTCGACGCCGTCCAGCGCGAGCTTCAGGGTGATGGTGGAGCCGCCCTGCCAGTAGCTCTCGGGGCGCAGGTCCAGACGCTGGTTGTTGAACCAGTGGCCCACGACCTCCTGGCCGCTGCTGGAGGTCACGGTGATGCCGTCCTGGACGGCCTTCCTGTCCTCGATCGGCTTGTTGAAGTTGATCGAGACGGGCATCCCGACGCCGACGGTGGAGCCGTCCTCGGGGGTGAAGTTCCCGATGAAGCTGTTGTCGGGCGAGACGGTGGTGAAGGAGCTGTTCTCGTGGGCCTGACGGCCCTTCGCGTCCTCGGCGGTCGCGTTGATCTTGTACGTGGTGGAGCGGTCGAGCTGGCCCGCGGGCTTCCAGCTGGAGCCGTCGGCCGCCAGGGTGCCCTCGACCGGCTTGCCGTCCGCCGTGGTCATGGTGACCTCGGTCAGCTTGCCCTTGGCGACGGAGACCTGGGCGGCGTTGTTGATGCTGGCGTTGGTGGCGCCGTTCTCCGGCTTGATCGCTATCTGTGCTTCGGAAGCGTCCTCGGCCGCGGCCTTGTCCACCTCCTGCGCCTGCGACGACTCCGAAGTGCCGGCGCCCGTCTTCTTGTCGCCACCGTCGTCGCTACAGGCCGAAAGCACCAGCACGCCGCCGAGCAGTGCGGACACGGCCGCGAGGCCCCTGCGCCGCTTGCTGTCCGTCATCACACGCTTCTCCATCGTTGCCGATTCCCCAAAATCCCCGAACGGGGCTGCCAGCCGGCGAGTCCCCGTCAATGTTTCAAGAACACCCGGAACGGGCTTTCCGTTCCACATCCGCCGGGGATGTGGGGAACGCCACTCATCGACGCGGCCGCGTCAGCGGTGGTTCCCGCTGTCGGGCCCATGGACGGAACTGCCGCACAGCGCGGCCCCGGCCCGCGGTGAGCAGGGCCGGGGCCGGTGTTCTCACACGTCAGGCCCGCTGCGCGAGGTCACCGTCCTCGCCGTCGCTCTTCCCATTGTGCGCGACCGTGCCGCCGTACCCCTCCTCGTCGTCCCCGATCCCGGCCACGAACGCGCCGTCCTCGTCGTCGTCCCAGCCCTCCGCCTCGGGGTCGTACTCGACGCTCTCGCTGCTCCAGGAGGCCTGCGCGAGCTCGACCCCGGGCACCTCGCCGACCAGGTCGAACGGGTCGATCAGCGAGGCGAGCGCCTCCGCTCCGTCCGCTCGGACGGTGGCTTCGGCGTGCAGCCGCTCCTCGGCGGCGTCGCTCTCGGTGATACCCGCTACGGGTTCCCCGTACTCGGCGGCGATGGATTCGAGGGCGGTGCCGGTGAGGGCGTCGAGGTCGGTGACCTCCAGCACCATCTCCACGCGAACGCGAACAAACCTGGATGTCTCTTCAGTGCTCATACTCCGGAGCGTATGGCTCGTGGCCGCCACGACTTTCCTCCGACCCGCTGCTTTGCTTAGCATCGGCCCACGGGGCTAACTCATGGTTGTCGCAAGGGGATCGAAACTGTGTCCGTCACTCGTCGCACACTCCTGACCGCCACCGCCTCAGGAACACTGCTGGCCGCTCTCTGGTTCGTCCCGTCGGCCAACGCGACCGTCGAGACCACCTCGCAGAGCGACGTGGCCACCCTGTCAGATCAGGGGGCGCAGCCGGCCGCCGGAAGCGCCGACTCCGAGCCGCAGCTCGCCGAGACCGGCCCGGGGGTGGACACCACCCCGTACCTCATCGGCGGCACGGCGCTGCTGGGCCTCGGCGCGGGCTTCGTCACCTACTCGGTCCGCCGGTCCGGAGCGCGCCCGGCGCTCTGACCCCGTACGCGCGACGCTCTGGTCCTCTACGCGCGAAGAAGGCCCGTACGCGCAAAGGGACCGCACGCGCACCGGGGCCCCGTACGCACGAAGAGGTCCCGTACGCACGAAGAGGGCTGCCGCACCCCCCGGTGCGGCAGTCCTCTCCTGATCCGTACGGGCGTACGGGCGTACGGGACCGGCTCAGGCCAGCGGCCCCGTGACGGGCTCCACCGCCGCGACCAGACGCCCCTCCCGTACGAACGTGTCGGCGGCGGCCAGGTCCGGGGCGAGGAAGCGGTCCGGGCCCGGCCCCTGTGCCCCGGCGGCCCGCAGCGCGGCCACGGCGGCCTGCGAGGCGGGGGCGGGGGCGAGGCCCTCGGCGGCCCGGATCTCGACGGCGCGGGTCGCCGCGTACAGCTCGACGGCGACGATCCGGGCCAGGTTGTCCACGGCCGTACGGAGCTTGCGCGCGGCCGACCAGCCCATGGAGACGTGGTCCTCCTGCATCGCGGAGGACGGGATGGAGTCGGCGGAGGCGGGGACCGCGAGCCGCTTCATCTCGCTGACCAGGGCGGCCTGGGTGTACTGGGCGATCATCAGCCCCGAGTCGACCCCGGCGTCGTCCGCGAGGAACGGCGGCAGACCGTGCGAGCGGTTCTTGTCGAGCAGCCGGTCGGTGCGGCGTTCGCAGATCGAGCCGAGGTCGGCGGCGACGATCGCGAGGAAGTCCAGGACGTACGCGACGGGCGCCCCGTGGAAGTTGCCGTTGGACTCGACCCGGCCGTCGGGGAGGACCACCGGGTTGTCGACGGAGGAGGCCAGTTCGCGTCCGGCGACCACGGCCGCGTACTCCAGGGTGTCGCGGCCGGCGCCGTTGACCTGGGGGGCGCAGCGTACGGAGTAGGCGTCCTGGACCCGGGGCGCGTCGTCCTGGTGATGGCCGGTCAGGCCCGAACCCGCCAGCACCCGCAGCATGTTGTCCGCGCTGACGCCCTGGCCGGGGTGCGGGCGGATGGCGTGCAGCTCGGGGGCGAGGACCTTGTCCGTGCCGAGCAGCGCCTCCAGGGAGAGGGCGGCGGTGATGTCGGCCGAGGTGTAGAGGTTACGCAGGTCGGCGAGGGCCATGACCAGCATGCCGAGCATCCCGTCGGTGCCGTTGAGGAGGGCCAGGCCCTCCTTCTCGCGCAGCTCGACCGGGGTGATCCCGTGCGCGGCGAGCAGCTCGCCCGCCGGGCGGACCGTGCCGTCGGGGCCCTCCGCGTCGCCCTCGCCCATCAGGGTGAGCGCACAGTGCGAGAGGGGCGCGAGGTCGCCGGAGCAGCCGAGCGAGCCGTACTCGTGGACGACCGGCGTGATCCCCGCGTTGAGCACGTCCGCCATGGTCTGCGCGACCTCGGGGCGTACGCCGGTGTGGCCGGAGGCGACCGTCTTGAGCCGCAGGAACATCAGCGCGCGCACCACCTCGCGCTCGACCCGGGGGCCCATGCCCGCCGCGTGCGAGCGGACGATGTTGCGCTGGAGCTGGGCGCGCAGCTCGGTGCTGATGTGGCGGGTGGCGAGGGCGCCGAAGCCGGTGGAGACGCCGTAGACGGGCTCGGGCTTCGCCGCGAGCGCGTCCACGATGAGGCGGGAGGCGGCCAGCGCGTCCACGGCGGCAGTGGAGAGCTCGACCCGGGCGCCGTGGCGGGCCACGGCGACGACGTCCTCGGCGGTGGTTCCGGACGTTCCCACCACGACAGTGTGCATATCCATATTCAGCAGCGTACGGATTGAAACCCGCCGTGTCACTAGCGGTTGACCCGGAGGATGTCACCCGTGGTCCAGCGCAGAGCCCCTTACATCTGGCCACAGGACTTCGGGGCCCTTACATCCGGCCGTAGGGCCCCTGACATCCGACCCTCGCGGCATCCGGCCCTCGCGCCTACGGACGGTTGCCGCGCAGCCTGCGCCGGTCGTGCGCGGACTTCGGCGGGGAGTCGGCGAGCCGGATGACCTCGCCGTCCCGCCCGGCCACCACCGGCCGCAGCGAGCGGGCCGCCTTGGCCCGGTACTGCGCCGCGTCCGCCAGCCGGAACAGCCGGCGGGCCGAGCGCACCGGGCCGATCGGGTCGCCGGTCGACGCGACCCCGCAGGCCACTCCGTCGCCCAGCTCGATCACCGCCGCCCGGTCGCAGAGCTCGGTGGCCACCGCGACCACGTCGTCCGCCGGAGGCCCGTCGGCCACCAGGCAGAACTCGTCGCCGCCGAGCCGGGCGGCCAGGGCGTCCGGGAGCATCGCCCCGCAGAGGGAGAGCACCGAGCCGAAACGTTCCAGCAGGCGGTCGCCGACCTCGTGGCCGTGGGTGTCGTTCACCGTCTTGAGGCCGTTCAGATCGCAGACGACCAGGCTGACGACGTCCCCCTTCGTCCGGTGCGCGTCGATCGCCTCGTCGAGCCGGATGTCGACGGCCCGGCGGTTGGCGAGGCCGGTCAGCGGGTCGGTGAAGGCGAGCTTGCGGATCTCCTCCAGGCGTTCGGTCTGGACGATCCCGGAGGCCACGACGGCGGCGAGCACGGTGGCGAAGTTCGCGTCGTCCCGGTCGAAGACCGGCTCGCCGGCCGGGCGCGCCACGTACAGCTCGCCCCAGGCCCGCCCGTGCAGCACGATCGGGGCGACCACGCAGCAGCCCCGGCCGCGCCGCCGCAGCGCCGCCACCCGCTGGTGGCAGTACGGGCGGGCGCCGCGCGCCGGGCCGCCCGCGCCGGGCAGTCCGTCGGCGGTCTCCACCCAGGCGTCGGGCTCACCGCCGCCGGCCCAGCGTTCGTGCAGGAACTCGGTGATCTCCGGGAACTCGTGGACCGGGTAGGCCTCCTCCTCGGGGAACTCCTCCTCCCCCTCGGCCCGCTGCCCCGCGTTGACCAGGACCCGCAGCCTGCCCCGCTCCCGCTCCCACACGGAGAGCGCGGCGAAGCTGCCGCCCAGCGCCTCGCAGGCCCCCAACGCGGCCGCCCGCCACGATTCGCGCGGTGTGTAGGCCGCGGCCATCGTCTGCGCCAGCGAAACCACGGCCCGCAGCCGCGCATCGTCTCCACCCATCTGCACAGCTTATGTAAATTTGTTCATTCTTGATCAGTTTGATGCGCAACGAGTCCGCAGGGTGTCACTCACCTGGCCACCGCGGGCTCCGCTTCTCGTTGAAGGCGGCCACGCCCTCCGCCCGGTCCCCGGAGAAGGCCACCGATCGCCAGGCCGCGTCCTCCACCTCCAGCCCCGCCCGCAGGTCGAGCCCGTGCCCCAGTCGGAGCGCCTTCTTGGCCGCCCGCAGCCCGACCGGCGAGTTGGCGGCCATCCGGGCGCCGAGCGCGAGCGCCTCCTCCCGGTCCCGGCCCGCCTCCACCAGCTCGTCCACCAGCCCCAGCTCACGGGCCTCGGCCGCCTCCACCCGGCGCGCGGTGAAGACCAGCTCGGCGGCGCGGGCGGCGCCCACCCGGCGCGGCAGCAGCTGCGTACCGCCACCGCCCGGGATGACGCCCACCGACACTTCGGGCAGGCCGACCACGGCGGTGGCGTCGGCGACGATCACATCGCAGGCGAGGGCGAGTTCGAAGCCGCCGCCGAGGGCGAAGCCGTGCACGGCGGCGACCGTCGGCATCGGCAGCTCCAGGACGCCGGTGTAGGCGGCCCGCGCGGTGGGCCGCTGGCGTACCAGCTCGGCGTCGGTGAAGGAGTTCCGCTCCTTGAGGTCGGCGCCCACGCAGAAGGCCCGCTCGTGGCTGGAGGTGAGGACGGTGACCCTGACGCTCCGGTCGGCGCCGAGCGCGTCGCAGGCGGCGGCGATGGAACGGGCCATGTCAGTGGAGACGGCGTTCATGGCCTTCGGCCGGTCGAGCACCAGCTCGGCCACGTGCTCCTGGCCCGCGTGACGCCGTACGGCGACGAACTCCCCGAACCGCTGCTCGGACGTGACGGTCATGACTGCACCCCTGTCGGTCGACTGCCGGTGGACGACACCGGTGGACGACACCGGTGAACGCCGGTTAACGAGCGTTACCGACAGGGATCCTAGACAGGGCACTCGGGGAACCGACAGGGCGAGCCGGGAGCGGAGACGTAACGGACCGGCGGGACGGGCCGGCGGTACGGGTCGGCAGTACGAACCCGCAGAGCGGACCGGCGGGACGGGCCGGCGGTACGAACCCGCAGAGCGCACCCGCAGAACGGACCGGCGAGCCGGACTCAGGTCCCCGTCTTCCCCCGCCGGGCCAGCAGCCACGGCTCCACCACCCCGAGCCCGCGCACCGGCCGCTGCCACATCGGCTGGAGCCCGAAGCGGTACGTGGGCAGCGGCGGCTCCTCGGCCGCCTGCCGGCCCTCCTTCTCGGCCAGCCGCGCCCGCTCGGCGGCGGCCGCGACCTCCTCGGCGGCCTGGGCCTCCGACTCCGGGGCGTCCCCGTGGCGGACCAGCTCCTTGGCGAACGCCCCGTCGACCAGGACGGCGTCCTTCGGAGCTATCGAGGTGAGCCGGCTGGCGAGGTTCACCGTGGTGCCGAAGACATCGCCCATGCGGGTGGTGACCGTACCGAAGGCGATCCCGACGCGCAGGGCGGGCATCGTCTCGTCCTGGGACATCGCCTCGATCAGCCGGAGCGCTATCTCGGCGGCCGTGCCCGCGTCGTCGGCGGCGAAGAGCACCTCGTCGCCGAGGGTCTTGATGAGCCGTCCGCCGTGCGCGGCGACCAGGTCGGCGGCGGTCGTCTCGAAGGACTCGACCAGTTCGCCGAGCTCCTCCTCCTCCAGGCGCCGGGTCAGCCGGGTGAAACCGACCAGGTCCGCGAAGCCGACGGCGAGGCGCCGGTCGACCATCTCGTCGTCGTCCGCCGCCTGCACGACCCGCCCGGTCGCGGCGGCCAGCTGGCGCCGCCACACGTAGACGAGGAACTCCTGAAGCTCCGGCAGCAACAGCTCGACCAGCGGATACGTGACCTCGGTACGGGTCATCCCCGGCTCGGGCGGCTCGGTCAGCCCCTCCAGGAACGAGTCGATCTGCCACTCCGCCAGCCGGGCCGTGGTCTGCCCGGTGGAGCGGGCGACCTGGATCGCCATCGGCTCGCTGAGCAGCCCCGCCTCCACCAGACCCGCGAGCCGGCGCAGGGCCAGCACGTCGGCCTCGGTGAGCGCCTTGGCCTGGCCGATGTCGGCGAAGCCCATGGCCCGCCAGAAACGGGAGGCCAGGTCCATGGAGACACCGGCGGTGCGGGCGGCCTGGAAGGGCGTGTAGCGGCGGTCGGCCCCGAGGATCAGTGCTTCGAGGCGGATCGCCAGGGGGTCGTCGGTCGGCTCCGCCGTGTGGTCGACCTCGTGATGCGGGGTGGCATGGGCCGAGGAGTCCGACGGGTGCTCCTCGCCCGCGCCGGACGTCGTGTCGCCGACGGTCACCAGCCGCCTCCTGCCCGTTCCCTGCGCACTGCCTGCCGATCTGTCGCTGATCGCCCCAACAGTGATCTGTCGCTGGATCGCCTCAACAATACGGCAGATGTGCCCTAGCTCACGTCCCTGGTTGCCCGATACGGGTGCGTCACGCGTGACATCTACCGGTTACGCGGTATCCACCGGTACGCCCATCGGGCCGGATCCGGCCTACGCCGGACGGCCGCAGCGCGTTCCCGGATCAGGGGGTCGCGTGCTCTCAGGTCAGACCGCCCGCCGCGCCCCGCAGGTGCACGATGTCGCCCGCCGACACCGGCTGCTGGAGCCCCTCCTCGGTGGAGAGCACCAGGCGCCCGTCGCCGTCGATCGCGACGGCCTGCCCGACCAGGGAGTTCCCGCCCGGCAGCTCGGCCCGCACCGTCCGGTCCAGGGTCGCGCACCCGGCCGCGTACGCCGCCTGGAGCCCGCTCGCGGCCGCGTCGCCGCCGGCGCGCTTCCACTCCCCGTACCAGTGCTCCAGCGACCGCAGGACGGCCCGCAGCAGGGTCTCCCGGTCGGTGGAGACCGCCCCGGCGAGCGCCAGGGAGCCGGCGGTGGGGGCGGGGAGCTCGTCGGCGCGCAGCGAGACGTTGATGCCGAGGCCGACGACGATGCCGTCCCCGGCGAACTCCCCGAGGATGCCGCCCGCCTTGCGCTCGGCGCCCTCCACCGTGACCAGCAGGTCGTTGGGCCACTTGAGCGCCGTGTCGACGCCCGCCGACTTGGCGAGGCCGGTCGCGGCGGCCACCCCGGCGAGCAGGGGCACCCACCCCCACCGCTCCACGGGGACGCCGTCGCCGGGCTCCAGGTACACCGAGAAGAACAGCCCGGAGCGCGGCGGCGCGGTCCAGCTCCGCTCCAGCCGGCCGCGCCCGGCGGTCTGCTCCTCGGCGACCAGGACCGCGCCCTCGGCCAGGCCCCCGGAGCGGGCCCGTTCCGCGAGGTCCGAGTTGGTCGATCCGGTGGTCTCCACGACCTCCAGCCCGCTCCACAGCGACTCCGGTCGCAGCAGTCCGCGGCGCAGCGCGGTCACGTTCAGGGGCGGCCGGTCCAGGTCCGACCAGCGGTTGTGTGGCGCATCCGGTGGTGTCATGCAAGCCACCCTAGGTGTGGCAAAGGACGCACTGCCTTTCCGGAGGCTCGCCGATACCCTACGAGTCAGTAGCCGGAGCGTCACCGGACAGCGCCAGGAACCAGCGCCGGGGAACAGCGCGACGGAACAGAGTTACGCGTCAGAGATACCAGTCAGTAGCCGATACCAGCCAGTAGCCGCAGAGCCGGACGGACGACCGGTCGTCCCCCCGAGACCACCACCGGTCGCCGTCCCCGTGACCAGGCAGGGAGCCGCCCCCCGATGTCCGAGCCGCAGAGCGACATCCACACCACCGCGGGCAAGCTCGCGGACCTGAGGCGCCGCATTGACGAAGCGACGCACGCGGGTTCGGCCCGCGCGGTCGAGAAGCAGCACGCCAAGGGCAAGCTGACGGCCCGTGAGCGGGTCGAGCTGCTGCTCGACGAGGGCTCCTTCGTGGAGCTCGACGAGTTCGCCCGGCACCGCTCCACCAACTTCGGCATCGAGAAGAACCGCCCGTACGGCGACGGTGTCGTCACCGGGTACGGCACGGTCGACGGCCGCCCGGTCTGCGTGTACTCGCAGGACTTCACCATCTTCGGCGGCTCGCTCGGCGAGGTCTACGGCGAGAAGATCGTCAAGGTCATGGACTTCGCGCTGAAGACCGGCTGCCCGGTCATCGGCATCAACGACGGCGGGGGCGCGCGCATCCAGGAGGGTGTGGCCGCGCTCGGCCTGTTCGCCGAGATCTTCCGCCGCAACGTGCACGCCTCCGGGGTGATCCCGCAGATCTCGCTGATCGTCGGCCCGTGCGCGGGCGGTGCGGTCTACTCCCCCGCCATCACCGACTTCACGGTGATGGTCGACCAGACCTCGCACATGTTCATCACCGGGCCCGACGTCATCAAGACGGTCACCGGTGAGGACGTCGGCTTCGAGGAGCTGGGCGGAGCCCGTACGCACAACACCACCTCCGGGGTGGCGCACCACATGGCGGGCGACGAGAAGGACGCCATCGAGTACGTCAAGTCGCTGCTGTCGTACCTGCCTTCGAACAACCTCTCCGAGGCCCCGGCCTTCCCGGAGGAGGCGGACCTCACGGTGACCGACGAGGACCGGGAGCTGGACACGCTCATCCCGGACTCGGCGAACCAGCCGTACGACATGCACACCGCGATCGAACACGTCCTGGACGACGCCGAGTTCCTGGAGACCCAGGCCCTGTTCGCGCCGAACATCATCACCGGCTTCGGGCGGGTGGAGGGCCATCCGGTCGGGATCGTCGCCAACCAGCCGATGCAGTTCGCCGGCTGCCTGGACATCGACGCGAGCGAGAAGGCGGCCCGCTTCGTGCGGACCTGCGACGCGTTCAACGTGCCCGTCATCACCTTCGTCGACGTGCCGGGCTTCCTGCCGGGCGTGGACCAGGAGTACGGCGGCATCATCCGGCGCGGCGCCAAGCTGATCTACGCCTACGCGGAGGCGACGGTCCCGCTGATCACCGTCATCACCCGCAAGGCGTTCGGCGGGGCGTACGACGTGATGGGCTCCAAGCACCTGGGCGCCGACCTGAACGTGGCCTGGCCGACCGCCCAGATCGCCGTCATGGGCGCCCAGGGCGCGGTGAACATCCTGCACCGCCGGACCATCGCCGCCGCCGAGGACCCGGACGCCACGCGCGCCGAGCTGATGACGGCGTACGAGGACGCGCTGCTCAACCCGTACGTGGCGGCCGAGCGCGGCTACGTCGACGCGGTGGTCATGCCGTCCGAGACCCGGGCCCACATCGTGAAGGGGCTGCGTCAGCTGCGGACCAAGCGGGAATCACTGCCCCCGAAGAAGCACGGCAACATTCCGCTCTAGGGCGTATCCGGCGGATCAGGACGAGGACCCGGTCAGGATCCGCCGGACACGACCTGGGCCCGTCGCCCTGTCACAGAGAGGTCTGCCCATGATCAGAGTCGTACGGGGCAACCCGACCCCCGAGGAGCTGGCCGCCGCCCTGGCGGTGGTCCAGGCCCGCGCCGCGGCGAGCGCCGCCGTCCCGTCCGGCGCGCCCGTCCCGCCCGAGCAGTGGTCCGACCCGGGCCGTATCGCCCGCGTCGGGCCCCTGCGGCCGGGGCCCCGGGCCTGGGCCCGGACGTACTGGCCGGCCTGAGCCGCACCGAGCCGCCCCCCTGCGCGGGGGCGGCTTGAGTACCCGTACTCAGGCGCATCGGCGCCCTGCGCGCCAGGATCGGAACCATGCTGTGGTCCGACCCCGAGAACAAGCCGCCGAAGGAACTGCGCGACGCCCAGGACATGCTGCGCCGCGCGGGTTTCCTGCTCGCGCTGGCGATGCTGGTGGCGATGTTCGTGCTCGGCACCCGCTGAGTCCCGGCGGCGTCCGTGGCGGCGGCAGGACCCTTCTACGATGGCCGGTATGACTGATCAGCGCCGTCTCGTGCTCGCCTCCGCCTCCCCCGCCCGCCTGGGCCTGCTGCGCCAGGCCGGGTTCGCCCCCGAGGTGATCGTCAGCGGGGTCGACGAGGACGCCCTGAGCGCCCCGACCCCCGGCGAGCTGGCCCTGGTCCTGGCACGGGCCAAGGCGGCGGCCGTCGCGGAGCGCCCCGAGGCGGCGGGCGCCCTGGTCATCGGCTGCGACTCGGTGCTGGAGCTGGACGGCGAGGCGCTCGGCAAGCCGGCCGACGCCGAGGAGGCCACCGCCCGGTGGAAGGCGATGCGCGGCCGGTCCGGCACCCTGCGGACCGGGCACAGCGTGATCGACACCGCCTCGGGCCGCACGGCCTCACAGACGGCGTCCACCGTCGTACGGTTCGGCGAGCCGAGCGACGCCGAGGTCGCCGCGTACGTCGCGACGGGCGAGCCGCTGCACGTCGCCGGCGCCTTCACGCTGGACGGCCGCTCGGCCCCGTTCGTCGACTCCATCGAGGGCGACCACGGCAACGTGATCGGCCTCTCGCTGCCGCTGCTGCGCCGCCTGCTGGGTGAACTGGACACCTCCGTGACGGAGTTGTGGGCCTGAGCCCGGATCAGGCGGCGGGGGCCACGGCTCGGGGCCCGGGAGGCGGGGCCACGGCACAGCGGCGAGACCGGCGGCTCGGAGGCGGGAGCGGCGGGACCGGCGGCTCAGGCCGTCGCCGGGGCCGCCTCGTCGCCCGCAGGGTCCTCGGTGCGGGGCTCGGGGCCGTACGCGAGCAGGGTGAACACCAGCAGGGCCAGCACCACCATCAAGAACGCGAAGGCGGCCCAGCCCACCAGCCCCACGACCACCGCTCCGAGCACCCCGTGCACGACCGCGCAGCCGATCAGCACGATCCGCCCGAAGCGCCCCGGCGAGCGGTCCCGGACCCCGGCCACCAGCGCGATCAGCCCGCACCCGGTCAGCAGCAGCGCGGAGACGCCGCCCATCACCCAGGTCCCGGCGGACATGGCCTTCGGGTCCATCCCCGCCAGGGACATGTTCTGGTTCTCGGCGACCGTGGCGAGGACGGCGTTGACGGCGAAGATGCCCGCCGCCTCCCCGAACAGCACGAGTGCGGTCACGATCGCCACCGGTCTGCGCAGCAAAGCGCCACCCCCTGTTACCTGCAGTACGTGCGTTGCCGGGACCCTACTCACCGGTATTCCTTCGGACAAGGGGTCGGACCGCTCCGTACGCCACGCAAAGAATCCATCGGCCGTTCGTAGGGAGTCCACAAAGAATCGCCGTGAGGCGTTGACCTTCAGGACAGAGACCTGCACCACACCGGATGGTTACTGTGCGGTGGTAGAACCCGGCGTACCGTGGTGCCACAAGGGATTTCACTACTGGGGCAAGCCTCGGATCACACTCCGTGTGGGCAAGCTCACCATTGGGGACGGGTCGTAGCGCCGTGTCGGTAGTCCCTAAACTCAGCTTGTTCCAAGGAGGGAGTCATCGTGCGCAAGGTGCTCATCGCCAACCGTGGCGAAATCGCTGTCCGCGTTGCTCGGGCGTGCCGGGATGCGGGGATCGCGAGCGTGGCGGTCTACGCCGATCCGGACCGGGACGCGTTGCACGTCCGGGCCGCCGACGAGGCGTTCGCATTGGGCGGTGACACCCCGGCCGCCAGCTACCTGGACATGGCCAAGGTGCTCCAGGCCGCCGCGGACTCCGGCGCGGACGCCATCCACCCCGGCTACGGGTTCCTGTCGGAGAACGCCGAGTTCGCCCAGGCCGTGCTCGACGCCGGGCTGACGTGGATCGGCCCGCCGCCACAGGCCATCCGGGACCTGGGCGACAAGGTCGCCGCCCGGCACATCGCGCAGCGCGCCGGTGCCCCGCTGGTGGCCGGTACGCCGGACCCGGTGTCCGGTTCCGCGGAGGTCGTGACGTTCGCCGAGGCCAACGGGCTCCCCATCGCGATCAAGGCAGCCTTCGGCGGTGGCGGGCGCGGGCTGAAGGTCGCCCGCACCCTGGAGGAGATCCCGGAGCTGTACGACTCCGCCGTCCGCGAGGCCGTCGCCGCGTTCGGGCGGGGCGAGTGCTTCGTGGAGCGCTACCTCGACAAGCCCCGTCACGTGGAGACCCAGTGCCTGGCCGACCAGCACGGCAACGTGGTCGTCGTCTCCACCCGTGACTGCTCCCTCCAGCGCCGCCACCAGAAGCTCGTGGAGGAGGCCCCGGCCCCCTTCCTGTCCCAGGCGCAGAACGACGAGCTGTACGCCGCCTCCAAGGCGATCCTCAAGGAAGCCGGATACGTCGGCGCCGGCACCGTGGAGTTCCTCGTCGGAGCCGACGGGACGATCTCGTTCCTGGAGGTCAACACCCGCCTCCAGGTCGAGCACCCCGTCACCGAAGAGGTCACCGGCATCGACCTCGTACGCGAGATGTTCCGCATCGCCGACGGCGAGGAGCTGGGCTACGGCGACCCGGCCGTGCGCGGGCACTCCTTCGAGTTCCGCATCAACGGCGAGGACCCGGGGCGCGGCTTCCTCCCGGCCCCCGGCACGGTGACGACGTTCGCCCCGCCGACCGGCCCGGGTGTCCGCCTGGACGCGGGCGTCGAGTCCGGCAGCGTGATCGGCCCGGCCTGGGACTCCCTCCTGGCCAAGCTGATCGTGACCGGTGCGACGCGTGAGCAGGCCCTCCAGCGGGCCGCCCGTGCGCTGGCGGAGTTCCAGGTCGAGGGCATGGCCACCGCCATCCCCTTCCACCGCGCCGTCGTCGCCGACCCCGCCTTCACCGCGGACCCGTTCACCGTCCACACCCGCTGGATCGAGACGGAGTTCGTCAACGAGATCAAGCCGTTCGCCGCGCCCGCCGGCGCGGACGAGGAGGACGAGGCCGGTCGCGAGACCGTCGTCGTCGAGGTCGGCGGCAAGCGCCTGGAGGTCTCGCTGCCCTCCTCGCTCGGCATGTCCCTGGCCCGCACCGGCCTCGCCGCCGGCGCCAAGCCCAAGCGCCGCGCCGCGAAGAAGGCCGGCTCGGCCGCCTCCGGCGACTCCCTCGCCTCCCCGATGCAGGGCACGATCGTCAAGGTCGCGGTCGAGGAGGGCCAGGAGGTCAAGGAGGGCGACCTCGTCGTCGTCCTGGAGGCCATGAAGATGGAGCAGCCGCTGAACGCACACCGCTCCGGCACGGTCAAGGGACTCACGGCGGAGGTCGGCGGTTCCGTCTCCTCCGGTGCCCTGATCTGCGAGATCAAGGACTGACGGCCCGGTACGTACGGAGGGGCCCGGCCCGCGTCGTCAGGACGCGGGCCGGGCCCCTTCGCGCGCAGTGGCATCCTGGACCCCGACGGAAGAACTGCAAGCCCCGGGAACCGAGGAGGGCGGGAGCCATGGCAGGGCCGATCCCGATGGAGACGGACACCGCACGGGCGCCCCAGCGGCCGATGCGCGCGGACGCCCGCCGGAACCACGACCGGCTGGTCGGCGTGGCCCGTACGTCCTTCGCCGAGCACGGCACCGACGCCTCGCTGGAGGACATCGCCCGGCAGGCGGGCGTGGGCATCGGCACCCTCTACCGGCACTTCCCCAACCGGCACGCCCTGATGAACGCGGTCTTCCAGGACGCCCTGTGCTCCCTCCTGGCCCGCTCCCGGGAGCTGGCGGCGGCGGAGACGCCCTGCCAGGCGCTGGTGGACTGGCTGGGCGCGATCATCACTCATGCGGGTGAGTACCGGGGGCTGGCCCGCGCGCTCATGTCGGCCTCGCAGGACGAGACTTCGGCGCTCGCCCAGTGCCATCTGCCGTTGCGGGAGGCGGGGGCGGGGCTGTTGCGGCGGGCGCAGGAGAGCGGGTCGGTGCGGGCAGACGTCTCGATCGGCGATCTGTTGCAGCTGACGAACGCGATCGCGCTGGCCGCTGAACAGTCGCCGGACGACCCACAGTTGGCGGAGCGGCTGCTGCGGCTGACGTTGCGGGGGTTGAAGTAGGGGGCGGGGCGCGGTGGGTGGGGGCCCTCGGTGGGTGCGGCCGGCAGTGAGTTGGGGCCTGCGGTTGACGGAGGCTGCTGCGCGGAGCTTCTGCCCCGGCCCCTTCCCGGAACCGGGGCTGCGCCCCGGACCCCGCTCCTCGAACGCCGGAGGGGCTGATTGCCGGGGGCGGCGCCCCGGCCCAGCCCTACCGCCGCCGCAGGTCCGCCACCCGGGCGCGCTCGCCCGACGCCTGGTCGGACAGGGAGGACGCGCTCCGTAGCTGCGGTCCCAGCCCCCCGTTCCGCGTCGTCGTCGTCCGCCGCTGCCCCGGCAAGGGCATGTCGCGGCGCGGCCGGCGCTCCCCGGGGGGCCCGTCGCCCGCGTCCGCCTCGGGGCCGGCCACCGTGACCTCCACGCCCTGGTCCGCCAGGGCCTGGAGTTCGGCGGCCGCGCGCTCGTCGTGGAGCGGGGGTTCGTCCGTCACCAGGCGGGTGATCAGCTCCGTGGGCACCGTCTGGAACATGGTGTCGGCGCCGAGCTTGGTGTGGTCCGCCAGGACGACCACCTCCGCGGCGGCCTGCACGAGGGCCCGGTCGACGCTGGCCGAGAGCATGTTGGAGGTGGACAGGCCACGCTCCGCGGTGAGACCGCTTCCGGAGAGGAAGGCCCGGGAGACCCGCAGCCCCTGGAGGGACTGCTCGGCCCCGCTGCCCACCAGCGCGTAGTTGCTCCCGCGCAGAGTGCCGCCGGTCATGACGACCTCCACCCGGTTGGCATGGGCCAACGCCTGGGCGACCAGCAGCGAGTTGGTGACCACGGTCAGACCGGGGACCCGCGCGAGCCGGCGGGCCAGCTCCTGCGTGGTCGTGCCGGCGCCGACCACGATGGCCTCGCCCTCACCGACCAGAGAGGCGGCCAGGTCGGCGATGGCCGTCTTCTCCGCGGTGGAGAGATGGGATTTCTGCGGAAAGCCGGACTCCCGCGTAAAACCGCCCGGCAAGACCGCACCGCCGTGCCGGCGGTCGAGGAGTCCTTCTGCCTCCAGTGCCCGCACGTCCCGCCGTACGGTCACTTCGGAGGTCTGGACGACGCGGGCGAGCTCACGGAGCGATACCGCCCCGTTGGCACGCACCATTTCGAGGATCAACTGACGACGTTCTGCAGCGAACACGGAACTGACAGTAACCTGACCGCCGGTGAGTTTTCAGCAGTTTGCGCCGAATAACGGAAGTTGTACATCCGGTAGGCCCGCAAGTGGTATAAGGGCCCGCGTTGTCGTCCGGCCGCGATCACCGGGCGCCCGCAACCCCCGCCCGGACCGCCGGGGGTTGCCGGAGAATGTCGGGTTTCCCGACAAACCGTGAAACCGCGGCCGGCCTCTAGGGCGTGTCCGGCGGATCAGGACCGGAGAGGCCGCGGCGTCTGGTGCGGTGCATCGCAAGGCGCTGGAACGTCCTCATCGCGGAGCGATTCG
>NZ_JBEYKR010000122.1:0-21857 GCF_040703535.1 Streptomyces sp. NPDC007346 | reverse complement strand
CGCCGGCCGGGCCGCTGTCGTAGTCCCGGCGCCCATCAGCGCGCAAGCCGCCGCAGCCGCTCCACCGCCTCCTCCAGCACGTCCTCCCGCTTGCAGAGCGTGCGGGCACGCACAGCGAGGGGTGGGCGGTCTCACTGGAAATCAGAGTGTAATCTGAGTAAGCTCTGATTATGTCTACCGCGCGCCTGGAAGCAGAAACGGAATCCGTCTCCTTCACCGACCTTTCCCGCAACCCCAAAGGGGTCGCGGCCCGAGCTGCGGCCTTGGGGCGCCTTCGCGTCACACATCGGGACGCTCCGGACATGGTGCTGACCACGGCTGTGCGCGCGGAGAGCGCCGAGGAGAACCTGACCACCGCCTCACGGCTGTTCCTCGCGCTGATGAAGCAGGACGACGGTGCCAGGTCGCTCCTGCTCGCCCTGCCCGAGGTGTTCCCTTGGGCACGGCACCTGGACGCGGAAGAGGTCCGGGCCTTCACCGTCGAGCTTCTTGAAGCGCTGTCGGACGCCGCTGAACTGGGGGCGGGAGAGGCCGTGCGTCGCGCGATCATCTCCTGGCGCGCCACGGCTCGCATCAATGCCGATCCCGACCAGCTCAGGGAATCGCTGCGTCCGCTCGATGGTGATGACCTCGGCCAGGTCGAGGTGTGTGGGTGAGTCCGAAGAAGGGGGACCGAGTCAGCGTTCCACCCCTCAACGGGTGGAACGTCGTCTCTTCGGGACCACGCAGGCGGTGACGGGCTGGGAGGAATTGTGCCGCGTGGCTTTGCCGAGCGCGCATCGCTGCCTGGACGCACTGCGCGCCGATCCGCTGTGCCGGTCCAACTGGAGCCGCCAGCACCAGCTGCGAGGAAGGCACGCGAGCAAGGAGTGGAAGGGCTCTGATCTGGAGCAGTGGGAGTACGAGATCACCAGTGGCGGCCGGGTGCGATACCTGGTCAGTGGGGAGACGTCCACCGTGATCCTCGTGTACGCCTCCCCACGGCACCCGAAGGACACCGAATGAGCTCTGCTCGGATCAGGGGGCACGGACTTTCGTGAAGTTCAGGCCCCAGCGACCTCTCAACGTGTAGTCCCGGCGCCCATCAGCGCGCAAGCCGCCGCAGCCGCTCCACCGCCTCCTCCAGCACGTCCTCCCGCTTGCAGAACGTGAAGCGGACCTGGCTGCGGCCCGCCTCCGGGTCGTCGTAGAAGACCGAGTTCGGTACGGCGGCCACCCCGCAGCGTTCCGGGAGTGCCTGGCAGAAGGCGTACGCGTCCTCCGCGCCGAACGGGGAGATGTCGGTGGTGATGAAGTACGTCCCCTGCGGTTCGTAGACGCGGAAGCCCGCGCTCCGCAGGCCCTCGGCGAGCAGGTCGCGCTTGCGGCGCATGGAGTCGCGGAACTCCGTGAAGAAGGTGTCGGGCAGCTGGAGCGCCTCCGCGATGGCGTACTGGAACGGGCCCCCGCTCACGAACGTCAGGTACTGCTTCGCCGAGCGCACGGCGGTCACCAGGGGCGCGTCGGCCGTCACCCAGCCGACCTTCCAGCCGGTGTACGAGTACGTCTTGCCGGCCGACGAGATGGAGACCGTGCGCTCACGCATCCCGGGCAGGGCCGCGATCGGGTGGTGGGAGCCCTCGAAGACGAGGTGCTCGTACACCTCGTCGGTCACCACCAGCAGGTCGTGCTCCACCGCCAGGGCGGCGATACCGCTCAGCTCCTCGGGGGTGAGGACCGCGCCGGTCGGGTTGTGCGGGGAGTTGAGCAGGAGCAGGCGGGTGCGCGGGGTGATCAGGGCGCGCAGTTCGTCGAGGTCCGGGCGGAAGGTGGGGGCGCGCAGGGTGAGGGGGACGCGGACGCCGCCCGCCATGGCGATGCAGGCGGCGTACGAGTCGTAGTACGGCTCGAACGCGATGACCTCGTCGCCCGGCTCCACCAGGGCGAGCAGGGCGGCGGCGATGGCCTCGGTGGCTCCGGTGGTGACCAGGACCTCGGTGTCGGGGGACCAGGTCAGGCCGTAGAAGCGCTGTTGGTGGTCGGCGACGGCGGTGCGCAGCTCCGGGATGCCGGGGCCCGGCGGGTACTGGTTGCCGTGCCCGGCGCGCAGCGCCCGGACCGCCGCCTCCCGGATCTCCTCGGGGCCGTCGGTGTCGGGGAAGCCCTGGCCGAGGTTGATCGAGCCGGTCCGCGCGGCCAGCGCGGACATCTCGGCGAAGATCGTCGTGCCGAACCCGGCGAGGCTGCGGTTGAGCAACGGTCGTCCCTGTGTCATGGGCGCCATCCTGGGCCCAAGCTCTGGAGTTGCTCAAGTCTGCTTTCGTCCGTGTGTGCCGGGGGGATCCCCCTGACACGAAGGAAGCCGGGAAGCGGCGGGGGAACCGCGCTTCGGGGGAAGAGAAGGTGGGTGAGGGGCATGACTGTCTTCATCACGGTGCTGTTCGCGGTGGGGGTTCTGGTCGGCCTGGTGGTGTTCCTGGTGCGGGTGAGCAGTGTCAAGGCCGTTCCGCCCGTCCGGCCGCGCGCCGGCCGCCGGTCCTCCGGCGACGGGGCGGCGGTGGGCGGCGCCGGCGGTGGCTGGTGGGCGGCTGACGGCGGTTCGTCCCACGGCAGCGGGCACTCGTCCGGCGACTCCGGAGGCCACTCGGGCGGGCACTCGGGCGGGCACTCGGGTGGGCACTCATGCGGAGGCGGTTCCTCCTGCGGTGGTGGTGGCGGGGGCGGTGGCTGCGGCGGGGGTAGCTGAGCGGGGGGTGCGGTTGTCGCCGTCGCTGTCGCCGGAATCGTCGCCGTCACGGGCATCGCCGTTGCCGTTGCCGTCGCTGGCATCGGCACCGTCACCGGCATCGACAATGTGTCACCGATATCGGCATCGGCACGGTCATCGGCGTGGATACCGTCACCGACAGTGACTCGCGCGCAGGGCGCCCGGAGGGTGAACTCCCTTCGGGCGCCCTGTCGTTGAGCCACGCAGACGGAAATGGCTGAACAGTTGAACCGGGCTGCCCCCGAGGGGATGGAAACCACGTCAAGTTGGGCAAAAACGCTGCGAGTGCGGCGTACTTCGTGATTCCCTCGTTGAAGAGAACATCCAGCCCTCGGACCCCAGTTGGACCAGATCGGGCGCCCCCTCCTCCCACGCGCGTGCTCAGGGGACGCCCGCTGTCCATGTGTCCATGTGTGTTTGCGGAGCCGACCCATGCTTACCACCCTCCAGACGGCCTATTCCGATACCCGCGCCGCCGACCTGGCCTGGACCCTGGGCCGGGAGCCGCTCCCCGCCCTCGCCGTCCTCGATCTCCAGCTCGGTGGCGCCGAACTCCAGTTGAGGCTCCTCGGCGCCTCCCACCAGGTCCTGCTCCAGGAGGACCGGGGGGTCTGCTCGGAGACCGTTGCCTGCATGCCGGGCAGCAGCACTCCGCTCCCTCTCGGCGTCGCCAAGCGGCTCGGGGACTGGGAGTACGAGTTCGCCGCGCGCGTCGAGACCCTGACGCAGGGGCAGTTCGCCGGGCGGGCGCAGGAGCTGCTCGCCCTCGTGAGCGACCACCCGCACGGGCTGGCGGGCACCTTCCCCGGCAGCCCGTACGCCTTCACCGCGATGCTCGCCCAGTGCATCGAGGGCCAGGTGCGGTGGCGCACCTGGCACGCGTACCCGCAGGAAGGGCAGTTGGTGGTCACCCGGACCCGGGTGGGGGTGCGCATCCCCGCGGCCGCGCTCTGAACGCCCGCGCTCCGAGGGGGTGTGCTCCGAGGGGGTGCGAGGGGTGTGGGCGCCGTGCCGTGGCCCTGCTTTGTGCGGGGTGCCTCCCGGCTGCTCCACTTGCACCCTTGTGGGTGACAGGTGGCGACGGGGCAGTGACGTAGCGTTCGCAGCATGATCGACCAGCAGGTGTCGCTGCGAGGGGGCGCGGCGCGGCTTCCCGTACGGCCGGGGACGGGCCGGTTCCTCGTGTTGGCCGCCGTCTTCGTCTGCGCGGCCTGCGGTCTCGTCTACGAGCTGGAACTGGTCGCGCTCGCCTCCTACTTGATCGGTGACTCGGTCACCCAGGCCTCCGTCGTGCTCTCCGTGATGGTCTTCGCCATGGGCATCGGCTCCCTCCTCGCGAAACGTTTACGCTGCCACGCCGCCGTCGGGTTCGGGCTGATCGAAGCGGCCCTCGCGCTGATCGGCGGCTCCTCGGCGCTCGTGCTGTACGCGTCGTTCGCCTGGCTCGGGGAGTCGCAGTACGCCCTGGTCGGGTTCTCGCTGGCGATCGGGGTGCTGATCGGGGCGGAGATCCCGCTGCTGATGACGCTGATCCAGCGCGTCGACCGGCAGGACGCGGGCGGGGCCGTGGCCGACCTCTTCGCCGCCGACTACGTGGGCGCGCTCGTCGGCGGGCTGGCCTTCCCCTTCCTCCTGCTGCCGATGCTGGGGCAGCTCACCGGCGCGCTCCTGACCGGCGCGGTCAACGCGGCGGCCGGCGGGGCGCTGGTCCTGTGGGTGTTCCGGCGCGACCTCACCCCCCGGTCCCGCCGGCTCCTCGTCGTGGTCAACGTCTCGGTGATCGCCGTCCTGGCCACCGCCACCTTCCTGGTCGACGACTTCGAGCGGGCGGCGCGGCGGGCGGTCTACGGGGACCAGGTGCGGGTCGCGGTGCAGACCGGGGTGCAGGAGGTCGTCCTGACCGGGACCGACCGCGACTCCCTCGGCCTCTACCTGGACGGCCGGCTGCGGGTCAGCGCCCGCGACGAGCACCGCTACCACGAGGCGCTGGTCCACCCGGCGATGAACGGACCCCACGCCCGGGTCCTCGTCCTGGGCGGCGGCGACGGGCTCGCCGCCCGCGAGGTGCTCCGCTACGAGGGCGTCCGCTCGGTCACCGTCGTCGAGATCGACCCCGCCGTCACCCGGCTGGCCCGCACCGACCCCGCCCTCTCCGAGCTCAACGGCCACGCCTACCGCGACCCGCGCCTCACCGCCGTCGGCGCGGACGCCTTCACCTGGCTGCGGGCCGACCACCACCGCTACGACGTGGTGATCTCCGACCTGCCGGACCCGGGGATCACGGCCAGTACGAAGCTGTACTCCGCCGAGTTCTACGGGCTGATCGCCGAGGCCCTGGCCCCGCAGGGGCGGCTCGTGGTGCACGCGGGCCCGCCGGTGGCCCGGCCGCAGACCTTCTGGACGGTGGAGGCCTCGGTACGGGCCGGGGGCCTCGCCACCCGCCCGTACCGCATTCCGGGCCGTCCTTCCGGCCCCTCCGGCGCCTCGGGCCTCACCGTGAGCCCCGGGCGGCCCGGCGGCGCGGCGGCGCGGCCTCCGGAGGACTGGGGCTTCCTCCTGGCGGGGGCAGGGGCGGTGGGGGAGCCGGGGCTGGGCGCCGGGGCGCCCGTACCGCGCTCGCTGGGGGCGGCGGAGCTGCGCGAGGGCGCCCGTGCGGCGGACGGGCTGCGGCTGCCGGGGCGGGTGCCGTCCACGTTGATCCACCCGCGCTACTGGGAAGAGGCGTGAGGGGGCTCCCGGGGCTCGCTGGGGGGCTCCTGGGGCTCGCGGGGCTCGGCTGGGCGGCTCCCCGGGCTTCGGGGGGCCCTGCGGGCCGTGGTGCCGGGCGAGCGGGTCGGGCGTGTGGAAGCCCTGACGTGTGGGCCGGGGGCGATTAGGCTCGGTCGGTATGGAGCATCAGGTGTTCGTTCCGGTCCCGGTCCCGGCCCTGCGGCGCACGCTGGGCGATCCCGCCCGGGTCGCCCGCTGCGTACCGGGGATCCAGCAGGACGCCGACGCGTCGGCGTCGCCCCTGGCCGGCCGGCTGAAGTTCCGGGCCGGCGGCCACACCATCACGTACCGGGGCGAGCTGAAGCTCTCCGGCCCGGAGGGCGTGGAGGCCACGGACGGTGCGGAGGCGGCGGCCGGTGCCTCGGGGCAGGAACGGTTCTCGGTGACCGGGGAGGGCGTGGAGGCCCGAGGGACCGGTGCGGTGAAGCTGGCCCTGACCATCGGCCTCACGGAGACGGACGGCGGGACGACCCTCGCCTACAGCGGTACGGCGAGCGGCGACGGCCGGCTGGCCGAGCTGGAGGAGGGCGCCGCGCTCGCGGCGGCCCAGCGGCTCCTGGACCGCTTCACCCAGCAGCTGGTGACGGAGACGCTGGCCGCGCACGGGGAGGACGGCAGCGGGAGCGCCGAAAGTGCCGAGGCCGCGGAGGCCACGGAGGGCGTCTCGGCCGAGGGGCTTGAGGGGGATGTCGAGGCGGCGAGCGTCGACGCTCCGGGCGATGGCACTCCGCGCAACGACGCTCCGGGTGGCGAAGAGGCTTCCGGCGCCGGTACAGGCTCCGGCGCCGATACGGGAGCCGAGTCCGGTACTTCCACCGAACCAGCCGGGCCCGCCGAACCAACCGGACCCGCCGAGCCGACCGAACCCGCCGAACCCGCCGAGCCCACCTCCGTATTCGACTCGCCCGTCCCCCCGCCCGCCCTCGACCCCGTCGCCGGAGTGGAGTTCACCGTCCCGGACGAGCCGCCCGCCGAGGCCGCGCACGCCCGTCGCACCATGATCGGCCGCAGCGCGGAGGAGGTCGACCACGCGCCCCCGCGCGGCCGGTACGCCCCCGTGCCCTCGCCGGACGCGGGCGGGGCGGGCACCGCCCTGCGCTGGGTCGCCCCGGCCGCCGCCCTCGCGCTCGCCTCGGCCGTGGTGCTGGGCCGGGCGCTGCGGCGCCGCAGGTAAGGCGCCCCAGGCAAGGCCCCGCAGTCAAGCCCCCCCCAGGCAGGGCCCCGCAGGCAGGGCCCCGCAGGCAGGGCCCCGCAGGCAGGGCCCCCAGGTAAGGCGCCTCAGGTGAGACGCCCCAGGCAAGGCACTCACGCAAGGCACTCCCGTAAGGCCCCCCAAGCAAGCCCCCCAAGCAAGCCCCCGAACAACGCCCCCAAACAACCCGTCACAGGTGCCGGGCGGCCCCGATCCGGCCCGACCGGCGGGACACTGCCGTGGGCCGCCAGTAGGGTCGTCGGGTGAGCAGTAGCGAAGAGAACGTCCGGCTGACCGCCGGCGACGCCGAGTTGACCGTCGACCCCGTCCACGGCTGCCGGATCAGCAGCCTGCGGATCGGCTCCACCGAACTGCTGCGCCAGGGCGAGCGCTACGGCAGCTTCCCGATGGTGCCCTGGTGCGGACGCACCGGGTCCGGGCAGTTCCGCAACGGCGACGCGTCCCATCAACTCCCCCTGAACTCCCCGCCGCACGCGATCCACGGCACCGGCCGGGACACCGCCTGGGAGACCGCCCACGCGGACAAGGCACAGGCAGCCTTCTACTACGACCTCGCCGAGCCCTGGCCGTACCCGGGCCGGGTCACCCAGACCTTCGAGCTGACCGAGGACGCGCTGACGCTCGGCCTCGCCGTGGAGACGTACGGCGACTCCTTCCCGGCCCAGGCGGGCTGGCACCCCTGGTTCCGCCGCAGCCTCGGGGGCCGGGACGCCGAGCTCTCCTTCGACGCCGCCTGGCAGGAGGAGCGCGGCGAGGACCACCTGCCGACCGGCCGCCGCATCGAGCCCGTACCCGGCCCGTGGGACGACTGCTTCGGGATGCCCGACGGCGTCGACGTGAAGCTCACCTGGCCGGAGCAGCTGGAGCTGACGGTGAAGAGCCGCGGTGAGTGGGTCGTGATCTACGACGAGCAGGACGAGGCGATCTGCGTGGAGCCGCAGTCCGGCCCGCCGAACGGGCTCAACAGCGCGCCCCGGCTGGTCACCCCGATCGACCCGCTGGAGATCACGACGACCTGGAGCTGGACGCGGCTCTGAGGCGGGGAGGGGGTGAGCGGGCCGGGCGTCCGCCGGGGTTTCCGGCACCGCTTACCCTCGTGGACATGACTGACGTACGCGCTGACCTGCTCCAGCAGATCAAGGACAAGGCCGTGGTGCACGGCAAGGTGACCCTCTCCTCGGGTCTGGAAGCCGACTGGTACATCGACCTGCGCCGGATCACGCTGGACGGCAAGGCCGCGCCGCTGGTCGGCCAGGCCATGCTGGACGCCACCGCCGAGCTGGACTACGACTGCGTCGGCGGGCTGACGCTGGGCGCCGACCCGGTCGCCACCTCGATGCTGCACGCGTCCGCCGCGCGCGGGCGGAGCCTGGACGCGTTCGTCGTCCGCAAGGCGCAGAAGGCGCACGGGATGCAGCGCCGGATCGAGGGCACCGACGTGAAGGGCCGCCGCTGCCTGGTGGTCGAGGACACCTCGACCACCGGCGGTTCGCCGCTGACCGCCGTCGAGGCCGTACGTGAGGCGGGCGGCGAGGTCGTCGCCGTCGCCGTGATCGTGGAGCGCGGTGCCGCTCCGGCCATCGCCGAGGCCGGCCTGCCGTACGTCCAGGTCTACTCGGTGGCCGACCTCGGCCTCGCCTGATCCGGTCCCGCGGAGCGGGTGACCTGCGGTTTTCGTCAGGGGTGGACGGTTTCACGTGAAACCGTCCACCCCTGTCCCGTAACCGTCGCGCATCCAACGGGGTCCGCCGGGTGGAGCCGGATGGGGAGTCTGGGAAGATGGGGGCGACGATGACGTCGCCCCCAGGTCAGGGACTTACGCCTGTACACCCGCACATCCCAAGGAGCGGTCAGATGCCCATCGCAACCCCCGAGGCTTACGCCGAGATGCTCGACCGGGCAAAGGCGGGCAAGTTCGCCTACCCGGCCATCAATGTCACCTCGACGCAGACCCTGCATGCGGCCCTGCGCGGCTTCGCGGAGGCCGAGAGCGACGGCATCGTCCAGATCTCCACGGGCGGTGCGGAGTTCCTGGGCGGCCAGTACAACAAGGACATGGTCACGGGCGCGGTCGCCCTGGCCGAGTTCGCGCACATCGTCGCCGCCAAGTACGACGTCACCGTCGCGCTGCACACGGACCACTGCCCCAAGGACAAGCTGGACGGCTACGTACGTCCGCTGCTCGCCGTCTCCGCCGAGCGCGTCGCCAAGGGTCTGAACCCGCTGTTCCAGTCCCACATGTGGGACGGATCGGCCGAGACCCTCGCCGACAACCTGGCCATCGGCCAGGAGCTGCTGGCCCAGGCCGCCGCCGCCAAGATCATCCTCGAGGTCGAGATCACCCCGACCGGCGGCGAGGAGGACGGCGTCACGCACGAGATCAACGACGAGCTGTACACGACCGTCGACGACGCGCTGCGCACCGCCGAGGCGCTCGGCCTGGGCGAGAAGGGCCGCTACCTGCTGGCCGCCTCCTTCGGCAACGTCCACGGCGTCTACAAGCCGGGCAACGTCGTGCTCCGCCCCGAGCTGCTCAAGGACCTCCAGGCGGGCGTCTCGGAGAAGTACGGCAAGCCGGCCGGCAGCCAGCCGTTCGACTTCGTCTTCCACGGCGGCTCGGGCTCCACCGCCGAGGAGATCGCCACCGCGCTGGAGAACGGCGTCGTGAAGATGAACCTCGACACCGACACCCAGTACGCCTTCACCCGCCCGGTCGTGGACCACGTGTTCCGCAACTACGACGGTGTCCTGAAGGTCGACGGCGAGGTCGGCAACAAGAAGACCTACGACCCCCGCACCTGGGGCAAGGCCGCCGAGGCCGGCATGGCCGTGCGTGTCACCGAGGCGTGCGCGAACCTGCGCTCCTCCGGCACGAAGCTGAAGTAACCACGCGCAGGGGCTGAAGCAGCCACGCGCGTAAGTACGGCTGTACGGCGTCGGGCCCGGTCCTCCTTCTCAGGGGGCCGGGCCCGTTGCTGTGCCGAAAGAAGCCCGGAGGCCCGGAGGCCCGGGAGCCCGGAAGCGCCAGAGGCCCAGAAGCCCAGAGGCCCAGAAGCCAAGTAGCCGAGTAGCCGAGAGAAGGAGGCCTCCGTGGCCGCGCCCTATGACTTCGACACCGTCGTCGACCGCCGGGGCACCTGGTGCGTCCAGTGGGACGGGGTCGCGGACCGGTTCGGGGTCGACGGGCTGCTGCCCTTCACCATCTCCGACATGGACTTCGCCACCGCCCCCGAGGTGCTCGCCGCGCTGCGGGCCCGGCTGGAGCACCGCGTCTTCGGCTACACCACCTGGCGGCAGGACGACTTCCGCTCGGCCATCGCCCACTGGTACGCCACCCGGTACGGCACCGGGATCGACACCGGGCAGCTCGTGTACGGCCCGTCCGTCCTCAACCAGCTCTCCCAGCTCCTGCGGATGTGGACGGCGCAGGGGGACGGGGTCGTCGTCCACACCCCCACGTACGACGGTTTCCGCAAGGCGATCACCGGGCTCGGGCGGGAGCTGCGCGGGGTGCCGGTGGGCGACCGGGACGCGCTGGAGCGGGAGCTGTCCCGGGCGGATGCGAAGGTCCTGGTGCTCTGCTCGCCGCACAATCCGACCGGGCGGGTCTGGACGGCCGCCGAGCTGACCCGGATGGCGGAACTGTCGGAGCGGTACGGGGTCGCGGTGATCAGCGACGAGATCCACGCGGACTTCGTGCACGAGGGGCACGTCCATGTGCCGTGGCCGCGGGTGGCGGAGGCCGGTTGCTGGGCGGTCGTGACCTCGGCGTCGAAGGCCTTCAACTTTCCGGCGCTGACCGGTTCGTACGGGCTCATCGGTGATCCGGGGGACCGGGCGGAGTACCTGCGGCGGATGGAGACGGGGGAGGGGCTGGCGTCTCCGGCCGTCCTGTCGCTGACCGCGCACATCGCCGCGTACCGGGAGGGCGGGGCGTGGCTGGACGCCGTACGGGCGTATGTGGCGGGGAACCTGGCGTACGTCGCGGAGCGGCTGGGCGAGGCCCTTCCCGAGCTGGGGTGGGCGCCGCCGCAGGCCGGTTATCTGGCCTGGATCGACCTGCGGGCGGCGGGCGTGGAGGACGACGAGGCGTTGCAGCGGGTGCTGGTGGAGCGGGAGAAGGTGGCGATCATGGGCGGTGCGGTCTACGGGGCGCCGGGGTTCGTCCGGCTGAACGTGGGGTGCCCTCGGGCGAAGGTGGTCCGGGGGGTGGAGGCGCTGGTGCGGGCGGTGGAGGCCGTGCGGTAGGGGGTGTGCCGTGCGGTAAAGGGCCCCCACACCCCACTCCGAACCGCCATATCCCGCCCGGCCGGGCCGGGTGGCCCCCCACCCGCGTCCCGGTCCAGGCACACTTGATCCATGTCCATCCACGAGAACCTTCTCGGGGGCCCCGCCCCGACCCACCTGCCCGACGACCCCGAGCCGCGCGAGCTGCTCGCCGCCGGCACCCCGCCCGCCGAGGTCGCCGCGAAGTACCCCACCTCCTCGCTCGCCTGGGCGCAGCTCGCCGACGAGGCGTACGAGGGCGGCCGGGTCATCGAGTCGTACGCCTACGCCCGTACCGGCTACCACCGCGGCCTCGACTCCCTGCGCCGGGCCGGCTGGAAGGGCCACGGCCCCGTACCGTTCGAGCACGAGCCGAACCGCGGCTTCCTGCGCGCCCTGCACGCCCTGGCGCGGGCCGCCGGGGCCATCGGGGAGACCGAGGAGCACGAGCGCTGCTCGACGTTCCTGCGCGACTCCTCGCCGACCGCGGCCGACATCCTGAGCTGAGCCCGGCCACGTACTCCGCAGCCGGGCCCACCCCCCACGAGGGGCGGGTCCGGCTTAGTATGCGAGCAGGGGACCGGAGCTCCATCACCTCACGGAAGGGGCGGACCGCTACCCGGAAGCTCGTGTCGAGGAGACAGCGATGTCGACGAACCACCCCGACCCCGAAGCCACCGGTGCGGACACCCCGCACCTCGACTTCGCGGGAACGACTCCGTACGAGGACTATGTCCAGGCGGATGTCCTGACCCACCTCCAGCACCTCCGCTCGGACGACCCCGGCGAGATGGTCTTCCTGGTCACCACCCAGGTCATGGAGCTGTGGTTCACGGTCATCGTCCATGAGTGGGAGACCGCCACCCGCGCCCTGCGCCAGGACCGCATACCCGTCGCGCGCGACGCCCTGAAGCGTTCGCTGCGCGAGCTGGAGGCGCTCAACGAGTCCTGGCGGCCGCTGGCCGGACTCACCCCCGCCCAGTTCAACTCCTACCGGGGCTCGCTCGGCGAGGGCTCCGGGTTCCAGTCCGCGATGTACCGGCGGATGGAGTTCCTGCTCGGCGACAAGTCCGCCTCCATGCTGGTGCCGCACCGGGGCGCGCCCCGCGTCCACGCCGAGCTGGAGAAGGCGCTCGGGGAGCCCAGCCTGTACGACGAGACGCTCGCCCTGCTGGCCCGGCGCGGGTACGCGATCCCCGAGGCCGTCCTGACCCGGGACCTGACCCAGCGGTACGAGCCGTCGCCCGAGGTCGAGGCGGTGTGGGCACGGATCTACTCCGCCGACGACCAGAACGACGAGCTGGTCCGCCTCGGTGAGCTGCTCACCGACGTCGGCGAGCTGGTCTGGCGCTGGCGCAACGACCACCTGGTCGCCACCCGGCGCGCGATGGGCTCCAAGACCGGCACCGGCGGCTCCGCCGGGGTGGCCTGGCTGGAGAAGCGCGCCACGAAGAACGTGTTCCCCGAGCTGTGGACGGCGCGTAGCCATGTCTGAGACCACGACCGCACGCGACGGCCTGAGTGAGCGGGCGCTGAAGCTCGACGCCGCCGACCCGCTCGCCCCGCAGCGGGCGCTCTTCGCCCTCGACGACGGCGTCTACCTCGACGGCAACTCGCTCGGCGCGCTGCCCGTCCACGTCCCCGCCCGGGTGCAGGACGTCCTCACCCGCCAGTGGGGCGAGCTGCGCATCCGGTCCTGGGGCGAGAGCGGCTGGTGGACCGCGCCCGAGCGGATCGGCGACCGGATCGCCCCGCTCGTCGGGGCCGCCGCCGGGCAGATCGTCGTCGGGGACTCGACCAGCGTGAACGTCTTCAAGGCGGTCGTCGCGGCCACCCGACTCGCGGGCGAGGGACGCGACGAGATCCTGGTCGACGCGACGACGTTCCCCACGGACGGGTACATCGCCGCCTCCGCCGCCCGGCTCACCGGCCACCGGATCGTGCCCGTCGCGCCCGCCGACGTACCGGCCGCGCTCGGCCCGCGTACCGCCGCCGTGCTGCTCAACCACGTCGACTACCGCTCCGGCCGGCTGCACGACCTGCCCGCTCTGACCGCCGCCGTCCACGCGGCGGGGGCGGTCGTCGTCTGGGACCTCTGCCACAGCGCCGGTGCGCTGCCGGTCGGGCTGGACGAGCACGGGGTGGACCTGGCGGTCGGCTGCACCTACAAGTACCTGAACGGCGGCCCCGGTTCGCCCGCGTACCTGTACGTGGCCGAGCGCCACCAGGCCGCCTTCGACTCCCCGCTGCCGGGGTGGAACTCGCACGCCGACCCGTTCGGCATGACCCCCGAGTTCGCCCCGGCGGACGGCTCCGTACGGGGCCGGGTCGGCACGCCCGACATCGTCTCCATGCTGACGCTGGAGGCGGCGCTGGACGTGTGGGACGGGGTCTCGGTGGACGCGGTGCGGGCCAAGTCGCTGGCGCTGACGGACTTCTTCCTGGAGTGCGTCGAGGCGTACGTACCGGCGGGCCGGGTCGCCTCCGTCACCCCGGTCGCGCACGCCGAACGCGGCAGCCAGGTCGCCCTGCGCTGCGCCGAGGCCGAGCCCGTGATGCGCCGGCTCATCGAGCGGGGCGTCGTGGGCGACCTGCGGCGGCCGGACGTGCTGCGGTTCGGCTTCACCCCGCTGTACGTGGGGTTCGCCGACGCGGAACGGGCGGCGCGGGTCCTGGCCGAGGTGCTCGACGAGGTGCCGGCGGCCGCCTGACGGGCCGTCGGGCCGCGTACGACCGGGCGGGGACGGTACCGAGGGCTGATACCGTCCCCGCAGGTCAATCCGGTTGGGCACCTGACACAGGCACCTGACACAGGCACCTGACACAGGCACCTGACACAGGCACAGGACACAGGCACAGGACGGTTGAGCAGCATGTCGGATTCCGCCGCGCGTGATCGGGACGTCGCCGAGACCGGGTCGGCGCTCGCGCGTCCCGTGGTCGCCCCCGACCGGACCGCCGCCTATGGTGACCACCCCGACCAGATCATCGACTTCTACGTCCCGCGCGACGGCCGCACCGCCGCTCCGCTCGTCGTCCTGCTGCACGGCGGGGCCTGGCGGGCCCCCTACGACCGGGCACACGTCTCCCCGCTCGCGGACTTCCTGGCCCGGCGGGGCTTCGCCGTGGCGAGCGTGGAGTACCGGCGCGGCAGCGAGAAGGGGGACGTGCCCGGCGCCGACCCGGTCGCGGGGCGCTGGCCGGAGACCTTCGACGACGTGGCCGCCGCACTCGACGCCGTACCGGCCCTGGCCGCGCGGGAGCTGCCCGAGGCCGACGTACGCCGGATCGTGGTCACCGGGCACTCCGCGGGCGGGCACCTCGCGCTCTGGGCGGCGGCGCGGCACGTGCTGCCCGAGGGGGCGCCGTGGCGGCTGCCCGCCCCGCCGCCGTTGCGCGGGGTCATCGCACTGGCCCCGATCGCGGACTTCGCCACGGCGGTGGAGCTGGACGTGTGCGGCGGGGCGGTCACCCAGCTCATCGGCGGCGCGGAGGAGTTGGGCGACGAGCCGGCCGTCCGCACGGCGTGGACCGATCCCGTGGCGCTGCTGCCCACCGGGATCGCCACCGCGATCGTCCACGGCGAGGAGGACATCGTCGTCCCGCCGGCCGTGTCGGAGGCGTACGTCGACGCGGCGGCGAAGTGCGGAGAGATGGTCGGGTTCACGCTGCTCGGCGACGTCGGGCACTTCTCGCTGATCGACCCGGCCACCGACGCCTGCGCGATCGTGGCGGAGGAGATCACGCAGCTGGCGTGGTGAGAAACCCGTCGGCCCGTTCTTCGTGGGCGCGCGTAGTCCTTGAGACGGACGCCGTGGAATCCGCATCGGTGCTGACGACCCGCGCCCCGCCGCCGCCTACCGTGGAAGCGTGACCGAGACCCAGACGAAGACCAGCACCCCGGAGCTCCGGGCGACCGCCGGCGCGATGGAAAGCCTGCGGGAAGACCTCTTCCGCAACGTGTTCGCCTACCGCCCGCTACCGCCGCTCTCGCCGGAGGGGCGGTTCATACGGCGGCTTCCCGAGGGGCTGCGTCGGGTCGCCGTCTGGACCCCGCACGCGCTGGTGCTGGGCGCCGCCCTGATCGTGCTGACGGCGGGACTCGCCAACTGGCACTTCAGTTTCCTCATGGGCTTCGTGCCCGCGGTCGCGGTCGCGATGACCCTGGTCAGGCCGGTCGCCGCGTTCTGGGCCTCGATGGTCGCCACGATCTTCTGTGCGATCCTGGGCAGCGGCGGACTGTGGGGGCCCAGCGCCTTCATCGCGCAGATGGTGGTCATCGTGGTCGTGGCCGCCCGGACCCGGCCCCGTACGGCAGCCTGGATGTGGCTGCTGACGCTGCTGTTCGGGATGCTGCTGGAGGGCGGGAACCCGTCCAACACCGCCTCCCTGGCGGTCCTCACGGCCTTCGCGCTGCTCATCGTCACCGTGGTCCACGTCCGGCGCGACGCCGAGCGGGAGGTCCGGGACGCCGAGCGGGAGATCACCGTGCAGCGCACCGTCACCGCCGTCGAACGCGACCGGCGCACCCTGCTGGAGGAGCGCACCACCATCGCCCGGGAGCTGCACGACGTGGTCGCGCACCACATGTCGGTCGTCGCGATCCAGGCGGAGGCCGCCCCCTACCGGGTGGAGAACCCGCCGCCCGAGCTGGAGCAGGCCTTCGTCACCATCCGGGAGAACGCGGTGGCCGCCCTGACCGAGCTGCGCCGCGTCCTCGGAGTCGTCCGCGCGGAGGACTACGCGGCACCGGACGCCCCGCAGCCCACCCTCGCCGCGCTCGACGGGCTCCTGGACAACGTCCGCGAGACGGGCCTGGAGACGGAGAAGGTGATCACCGGGGCCGTCCGCGAGCTGCCCCAGGGCGTCGAGCTGTCGGCGTACCGGATCATCCAGGAGGCCCTCAGCAACACCCTGAGGCACGCGCCGGGCGCCACCGCCAGGGTCGAGATCGCGTACGTGCTCGGCGGGATCGGGCTGCGGATCGTCAACGGCCCCCCGAGGGGCCTGGTCAAGCCGTCCCCGGGGGCCGGGCACGGGATCACCGGGATGCGGGAGCGGGTGGCGATGCTGAACGGTGCGATGACGGCCGCGGTGACGGAGGACGGGGGGTACGAGGTGGCGGTGTTCCTGCCCGTACCGCCGGCGGAGAGCGAGCCGGAGGAGCGGGACGCGGCGTCGGGCGCCGAAGCCGCCGCCTCCGCGCAGACGCTCGTCATCGAACGGGACGGCAGGGCATGAACGCCACAGGCGCAGGCGCAGGCACGGGCGCAGGCACGGGCGCAGGCACGGGCGCAGGCACGGGCGCAGGAGCAGGCAGAGGCATCGAGGCCGGCACCAGCACCGGCAGAGGCACCGGCACCGGCACCGGCACCGGCACCGACATCCGGGTCCTCATCGTCGACGACCAGATGATGGTCCGCGAGGGCTTCTCCGTCCTCCTCAACGCGATGCCCGGGATCACGGTCGTGGGGGAGGCGGTGGACGGCCGGCAGGCCGTCTCCCAGGTCGCCGCCCTGCGCCCGGACGTCGTCCTGATGGACATCCGGATGCCCGAGATGAACGGCATCGAGGCGACCCGCGAGATCGTCGCGCAGGACGCCGACGCGAAGGTCCTGGTCCTGACGACCTTCGACCTGGACGAGTACGTGTACCAGGCGCTGCGGGCCGGGGCCTCGGGCTTCCTCCTCAAGGACGCCTCGGCCCGGCAGCTCGCGGACGGCGTACGGGTGGTGGCCTCGGGCGAGGCGCTGCTCGCGCCGACCGTGACCCGGCGGCTGATCACCGAGTTCTCCAAGCTGGCGGAGGCGCCGAGGCCCCCCGCCCTGGCCCGGATCGGGGACCTCACCGAGCGCGAGACGGAGGTGCTCGTGCTGATCGCGCAGGGGCTGTCGAACGCGGAGATCGCCTCGCACCTGATCGTCGCCGAGTCCACGATCAAGACGCATGTGAGCCGCATCCTGGTGAAGCTGGGCCTGCGCGACCGGACGCAGGCGGCGGTGTTCGCGTACGAGGCACGGCTGGTCACCCCGGGGTAGCCCCGAAGGGGCCAGGGGTGGCCCCGGGGGACCAGGGGTGGCCCCGGGGCGACCAGGGGCAGCCTCTGGTCTCTGGTACAGGCCCCCCTTGCGGTGGCGGCGGACGCGGGTAGCGTCGGGTCATGCACGTGTCCTTCGATCCCTGGTCGCCCGCGTTCGTCGCCGATCCCTACCCCGCCTACGCCGCCCTGCGAGCCGCCGGCCGGGCGCACTGGTTCGAGCCGACCGGGCAGTGGCTGATCCCGCACCACTCCGACGTGTCGGCCCTGCTGCGCGACCGGCGCCTGGGCCGTACGTATCTGCACCGCTTCACCCACGAGGAGTTCGGCCGCACCCCGCCGCCCGCCGCGCACGAGCCGTTCACCACGCTCAACGGGCAGGGGCTGCTCGACCTGGAGGCCCCCGACCACCCGCGCATCCGGCGGCTCGTCTCCAAGGCGTTCACCCCGCGCACGGTCGAGAACCTCGCCCCGACCGTACGGCGGCTGGCGGCCGAGCTGGTCGACGCGTTCGTGGCCAAGGGCGGCGGGGACCTGCTGGCGGAGGTCGCCGAACCCCTGCCGGTCGCCGTGATCGCGGAGATGCTGGGGGTGCCGGAGGCGGACCGGGGGCCGCTGCGGCCCTGGTCGGCGGCGATCTGCGGGATGTACGAGCTGAACCCGTCCGAGGAGACGGCCAAGGCCGCCGTCCGCGCGTCGGAGGAGTTCTCCGCGTACCTGCGCGGGCTCATCGCCCAGCGCCGCACCGCCCCCGGCGACGACCTGGTCTCGGCGCTCATCGCCGCCCACGACGAGGGGGAGCGGCTGACCGAGCAGGAGATGGTCTCCACCTGTGTGCTGCTGCTGAACGCGGGCCACGAGGCGACGGTGAACACCACGGTCAACGGCTGGCGCACCCTCTTCCACCACCCCGAGCAGCTCGCCGCCCTCCGTGCGGCGCCGGCGTCGCTGCCGACGGCGATCGAGGAGCTCCTGCGCTACGACACCCCCTTGCAGCTGTTCGAGCGGTGGGTGCTGGACGACATCGAGGTCGACGGCCAGGTGATCGGGCGCGGGGCGGAGGTGGCGCTGCTGTTCGGCTCGGCCAACCGGGACCCGGAGCGGTTCACGGACGCCGACACGCTGGACCTGGCCCGGCCGGACAACCAGCACGTCTCGCTCGGCGCGGGCATCCACTACTGCCTGGGCGCTCCGCTGGCGCGGCTCGAACTGACAGCGTCCTTCGGTGAGTTGCTGCGGAAGGCGCCCGCGATGCGGATGGTGGCGGAGCCGGAGTGGCAGCCGGGGTACGTGATCCGGGGGCTGAAGGAGCTACGGGTCGAGGTGTAGGGCGCCGCCCCGCCTCCGGACACCGAGCCTCGGCGGACCGGCCTCGGCGGACCGGCCTCAGCGGACCGGCCTCGGCGGACCGGCCTCAGCGGACCGGCCTCAACGGACCGGGCCCCGGCAGACCGGCCCTCAGCAGGGCGGCCCGCAGTCCTGGACCGCCCGCGTGCCGGCCAGCACGTCGAAGCCGTACCCGAAGGCGGCGATCCCCGCGAGCACCCCCACCAGGGCGAGCGCCCACCGCCACCGGCCCCGTACGACGGAGAGGACGGCCAGAGCGGCGGCGGCCCCGCCGAGGGCCATGACGGGCAGGCCCAGCCAGAAGACGTCCGGGTTGGTCTCGCCCTCGAAGCCGCCGAAAAGGCCCCTCCTGCCGTACGGGAGCCAGGCCACGATGCCCGCGAGGGTGCCCAGCACGGCGGCCAGGCAGCCGATGGTGCCGGTGACGGCTTCTTGTCGGGTCTCCATGTGCGGACGACGGGTCTCCATGTGCGGGGGGACGCGGCGGGGCGCGGGCGCGGTTCCGCTCCCTGGGGCGCCCCTCCCCGGCCCCCGGGCGCGCTCCCGCTCCCCGGGGCGCCCCTCCCGGGCCCCCGGGCCCCCCGGCCCTCAGCCGCCGAAAGGACCGGGAGGAGGCCTCACGTCAACGGGGACGACGTCCGGCCCGACGCCTCGTCGATCTCGTCGTGCGCCTTGGTCAGCAGTTTCATCGCCATCTCGTTGAGCGCCCTGGCCCCCGCGATCTCCTCGCCGACCCGCTGCTGGTCCTCGTCCGAGGGGTGGCGGCTGGCGTAGCCGTGGGCGCGTACCTCGGTTCCGTCGGGGAGGCGGACGAGGGCCGCGGCGCGGGTGCGGTGCGCGTCCTCCTCGAATTCGAGGTCGATGTGCCATCCGACAGTGACTCGGGGCATGGTGGTGCTGGTCATGACGGTCACCTCCGCGGCCGATTCGCGTACGTACCCCTGCCGAAATCCACGTACGTACCCTTCCAGCGTCCCCCCGAAGGCCCCGCCGCGCTCGCCGGGACCGGCGGTCTCAGTGTGCGGGCGCCGGGAGCATCAGCCCCCAGGCGTCCGGCCGCACGGTCCACGTCCGGGTCCGCACCGGGCCGCCGGTCTTTATGTCGGCCCGGTAGCGGAAGTCCGCGCCGGAGACGGTGACGGCCTTGGCCTCCGCCGTGACGTCCTCGCCGTCCGTGGTGCTGACCACCACGTCGGCCAGGCCACCGCCGCGCTGGGAGAGCACCGAGACGCCCCGCACGGGCACGTCCAGGTCGCTCAGCAGCACCCCGTCCGCCTCGACCCGCAGCCGGTACGTCCCCGGGGGCGCGGCCGCCGCGCCCGGGGCCGCCGGGCGGACCAGGGACGTCACCAGGGAGCGGCAGGTGTCCCAGACGGCGGTGACGCCCGTGTGCGCGGCCCCCGTCCCGGGCGCCGGTGTGGGGGCGGGGATGCACAGCCGGCCGAGCACCACGCCGTCGCTGTCGTCCACCAGCAGGTCCAGCCGCCGCACCGCCCCGTCCAGCGCGGTCCGCGCGGCCGCCACCGCGCCCCGGGGCACGCCGAGGGCGTGGGCCACCTCCAGGGCGTGCGCGGCCCCGACCGGGATCAGGGAGAGGACGCCCCCGGAGAGCTCCCGCTCCCGGTGGAGCTGGGCCACGGCACGCAGCAGCGCGTGGTCGTCGCCGACCACCACCGGGCGGCGCGAACCCCGCCGGGACAGGGCGCGGGCGAACTCCTCCGGCGTGTCCGGAAGGCAGATCTTGGCGTGCGAGCCGGCGCTCAGCACGTCCCTCGCGATACGGACGGACTCGCCGTCGGTCCGGCGGGCGACCGGGTCGATGACCACCAGGAGCTGGTCGTCGCCGTCGTCGGGGGGCTCTGCAGCCGACACCTCGGTCCTTCCTCGGGTAGCATCTTGGTGCAAGAGCCCCTTGCGCTATTGCGCCAGGGGCTTCGTCTATTCCGGGGCACCCGGTTCGACGGCTCAGGCTTTGCCGTACATCGTCGTGCGGCAGGTACGACCTTTACGTACGCCCCCTGGCCTTGGACATGCCCCGCCCGGAAGGGGTGTACGCCTGTGCCCGCACTTGTGCTGCTCGGTGCTCAGTGGGGTGACGAGGGCAAGGGGAAGGCCACCGATCTCCTCGGTGGATCCGTGGACTATGTCGTGCGATACCAAGGCGGCAACAACGCCGGTCACACGGTCGTCGTGGGCGACCAGAAGTACGCACTGCATCTCCTCCCCTCCGGAATCCTGTCGCCGGGCTGTACCCCGGTCATCGGGAACGGTGTCGTGGTCGACCCGGCGGTCCTGCTCTCCGAGCTGAGCGGTCTGAACGAGCGAGGCGTCGACACGTCCAAGCTTCTGATCAGCGGCAACGCTCATTTGATCACTCCGTACAACGTGACGCTCGACAAGGTCAGTGAGCGCTTCCTCGGCAAGCGCAAGATCGGTACGACGGGCCGTGGCATCGGTCCGACGTACGCCGACAAGATCAACCGGGTGGGCATCCGCGTCCAGGACCTCTACGACGAGTCGATCCTGGTGCAGAAGGTCGAGGCCGCCCTGGAGCAGAAGAACCAGCTCCTGGCCAAGGTCTTCAACCGGCGCGCCATCGAGGCGGACCGGATCGTGGAGGAGATGCTCCAGTACGCGGAGCGGATCAAGCCGTACGTCGCCGACACGACGCTGATCCTGAACGATGCGATCGACGAGGGCAAGGTCGTGCTCTTCGAGGGCGGCCAGGGCACGCTGCTCGACGTCGACCACGGCACGTATCCCTTCGTCACCTCGTCGAACCCGACGGCGGGCGGCGCCTGCACCGGTGCCGGGGTCGGCCCGACGAAGATCAGCCGCGTCATCGGCATCCTCAAGGCCTATACGACGCGTGTCGGCGCCGGTCCGTTCCCGACGGAGCTGCACGACGAGGACGGCGAGGCGCTGCGGCGCATCGGCGGCGAGCGCGGTGTCACCACCGGCCGTGACCGCCGCTGCGGCTGGTTCGACGCCCCGATCGCGCGGTACGCGACCCGGGTCAACGGCCTGACCGACTTCTTCCTCACCAAGCTCGACGTCCTCACCGGCTGGGAGCAGATCCCGGTCTGCGTGGCGTACGAGATCGACGGCAAGCGCGTCGAGGAACTCCCGTACAACCAGACCGACTTCCACCACGCGAAGCCGATCTACGAGAACCTGCCGGGCTGGTCCGAGGACATCACCAAGGCCAAGACCTTCGACGACCTGCCGAAGAACGCGAAGGCGTACGTGAAGGCCCTGGAGGAGATGTCGGGCGCCCCGATCTCCGCGATCGGCGTCGGCCCCGGCCGGACCGAGACGATCCAGATCAACTCGTTCCTGTAGGAACACGCGCGATATCGCGTTCCTGTAGGAGCACGCGCGATACCGCGCTCGTAGGAGAACACGCGCGTCCATAAGAACGGCGGCGGGGCGCCGCCCGGGCGGGGGGGGGGGGGCCCCCCGGAGGGGGGGGACACCCC
>NZ_JBEYKR010000121.1:0-21881 GCF_040703535.1 Streptomyces sp. NPDC007346 | reverse complement strand
GTCAGCCGCGGCCGTGGCGGAGCGCCGGGTGGGCGCCGGCGGCGACCAGGTCGGCGACGGCCGTACGGGGGTCGCGGCCGGTGACCAGGGACTCCCCGACCAGGACGGCGTCGGCGCCGGCGTTGGCGTACGCGATCAGGTCGTGCGGGCCCCGGACGCCGGACTCGGCGACCTTGACGATGTGGTCGGGGATCTCGGGGGCGACGCGCTCGAAGGTGGAGCGGTCGACCTTGAGGTCCTTCAGGTTGCGCGCGTTGACCCCGATGATCTTCGCCCCGGCGTCCACGGCGCGCTCCGCCTCCTCCTCGTCGTGCGCCTCGACGAGCGGGGTGAGCCCGATCGACTCGGCGCGCTCGATGAGGGAGACCAGGGCCTCCTGGTCGAGGGCGGCGACGATCAGCAGGGCGAGGTCGGCGCCGTAGGCGCGGGCCTCCCACAGCTGGTACGAGGTGACGATGAAGTCCTTGCGCAGGATCGGGGTGTCGACCTTGGCGCGGACGGCCTCCAGGTCGGCGAGCGAACCGCCGAAGCGGCGCTCCTCGGTGAGGACCGAGATGACGGACGCGCCGCCCGCCTCGTAGTCCGCGGCGAGCGCGGCGGGGTCCGCGATGGCGGCAAGGGCCCCCTTGGACGGGGACGAGCGCTTGACCTCGCAGATGACGGTGACGCCCTCGCCGCGCAGGGCGGCGACTCCGTCCTTGGCCTGGGGAGCGCGGGCCGCGCGCTCCTTCAGCTCGTCGAGGCTGACGCGCGCCTGCCGCTCCGCGAGGTCGGCGCGAACGCCGTCGATGATCTCGTCGAGCACACTCACGCGAGCGGCCCCCTTCCGGAACGGTTGACGGTGAACAGGATCAGCCACACCGATGGTATCCGCAGGAGGCCCCGGGGCCCGCATCCGGCCACGCCGCATCCCACTACCTGGGCATTCAGGGCGCCAGCGCCGAGCCGAACGGCAGATTCCGGACGACGGTGAAGACCAGGAGCAGCGCGCCGACGATCCACCACCAGACAGGGGCCAGTCCGATCCGCAGCGGCTGTCCGCGCCAGGCCCGAACCAGCCAGAGGACCCAGACGGCGGCGAAGAGGAAGTACCCGGCGGTGGCGATCGCGTTGGCGGAGAACGCCGCGCCGAGGTCGCCGTGGATGAACGCGTGGGCGCTGCGCAGCCCGCCGCAGCCGGGGCAGAACGTGCCGGTCAGCTTGAGCAGGGGGCAGACGGGGTAGTGGCCGGGCTCGTTGGGGTCGACGGTGCCGACGTAGGCGAAGGCGGCGGTGACGGTGGCCAGGATGCCGAAGGGGGTGGCGAGGCGGCGCACCCGGCCTGCCCGGGGGCCTGCCTGGCCGGCCCCGGGCTCTTCCCGGCCCGTCCGAGGCTCTCCCCAGCCCGACCGGGGCTCTCCCCCACCTGTCCCGGGCTCTCCCCAGCCCGTCCGGGGTTCCGCCCGGCCCGTCCGGCGTTCGAGGACGGAACCGTGGCTCGGGGGGCCGGGCACCTGCGAGGGTTCCTCGCCCGAGGGGCCTGTGGGCTCCGGGCCCACCCCGGCGAGGGTTCCGTCCTCGAACGCCGGACGGGCTGGGTCGGGCCGGGCCGTGTCGGGAGCGGGCCTGGCCATGTCCGGGGTCGGGCAGACCGTCAGGGGCATGTTCCAGGGGCCGACGCCCTCGGGCTCGGCTTCGGGGTTCGGGGTCGGGGTGGCGTCCACCCGGTGATTGTCCCCGCTCATACGGAAAGGCGCAGCCCACTCAGGGCTGCGCCTTGCTGCGTGTCGGCCGCGCGGTCGGGCCGGCGGCGGGTCAGTGGGAGATCTGGGCCTCTCCGGCGCGCGCCCTGGCCTCCACCAGTTCGGTGGACTCCTTCGGCATGCCGAGGCCGGCGAGCTTCATGGCGTACCCGACGATGCCGCCGGCGAAGATGACGGCGATACCGGCCCAGAAGCCGAGCGGGTTGGCCGCGACCATGAAGACGCCTGCGACGCAGAAGCCGATGAAGGAGATGATGACACCGGTCCAGGCGGCCGGGGTGTGTCCGTGGCTCGTGCCCGCCATGAGTTGCTCCTTGTTGGTGTTGCGCAGTGGGTATCGCTGGGGATATCGCTGGGTTTCGCTGAAGCTGTCGCTCGGGGGACGGCTCGCCTCCATTGTCCCGTACGGGACGACAGGAGGTGAGCTCGGGGTCACCCCTCGGGGGTGTCTAGCCCGTCGGATCCTCGCCCCGGTCCAGGGCCTTCCACAGCTCCTCGGGCCGGTCCGGGTCGGGCGCGGTGCGGGGCGCCTTGCGGGGGCGCGGGGTGCCGTCGCGCTCGTACCGCCCCGACATCGTGGGCCAGCGGCTGCCGAAGCGCAGGGCGAGCAGCCCGGCGAGCAGGATCAGCAGCCCCCCGGCGGCGGTGACGTAGGGCCAGGCGGTGTGGGTGAGGGCGTCGATGGTGGCCGCCGCGTCACCGGTGGTCCGGGCGGCCTCCTCGTCGAGCGCCGCGCTGTCGGAGGCGCCCGCCCAGGCGCTGATCGTGGCCCCGAGGCCGCTGAGGGCGAGCAGGACGGCGACGGTGCGGCGGCCGGCGCCACGGACGGCGAAGACGGCGACGAGGGCGGCCAGGCCGACGATGGCCAGGGCGGCCGGGACGCCGGTGACGTCCTGGCCGTCGGCGGTCAGCCGCAGGGCGCCGCCGCCGGTGGCCGCCTCGCCCTCGGCCCAGACCTGGCCGGAGGCCAGGAGGACGACGGTCGCCCCGGCCGCGCCCAGGAGCAGCCCGGCCGCGAGCGACCGGCGGCTGCCCGCGGAGTCGGGCGCCGCGGCGGACGCGGAACCGGACACCGCGGCGGACGCCTCGCCGGAGACGGGCCCGGCCGCCGCATCGGGCGCGGCGGCGCCGGGCGTCGGAACGGAACCGGCCGAGTCCGCGGAGTCGGCCGAGTCTGCGGTTCGGGCACGGGGCTGGGGTACGGGGACGGCACTCACGCCTTCCACTATCCCTTACAGCCTCAGCGGCCGTGGAGCCGGTTGGCGGTATGGACGGCGCGCAGGACGGCGGCGGCCTTGTTGCGGCACTCGGTGTCCTCCGCGACCGGGTCCGAGTCCGCCACGACGCCCGCTCCGGCCTGCACGTACGCGGTGCCGTCGCGCAGCAGGGCGGTGCGGATGGCGATGGCGGTGTCGGAGTCCCCGGCGAAGTCGAGGTAGCCGACGCACCCCCCGTACAGGCCCCGGCGGCTCGGCTCCAGCTCCTCGATGATCTGCATCGCGCGGGGCTTGGGGGCTCCGGAGAGGGTGCCCGCGGGGAAGCAGGCGGTGAGGACGTCGAAGGCGGTGCGGTCCTCGGTGACGCGGCCGGTGACGGTGGAGACGATGTGCATCACGTGGGAGTACCGCTCGATCGACATGAAGTCGACGACCTCCACGCTGCCCGGTTCGCAGACCCGCCCCAGGTCGTTGCGGCCGAGGTCGACGAGCATCAGGTGCTCGGCGCGCTCCTTGGGGTCGGCGAGCAGCTCCTCGGCGAGCGCCTGGTCCTCCTGCGGGGTGGCGCCGCGGTGCCGGGTCCCGGCGATCGGGTGGACCATGGCCCGGCCGTCCTCGACCTTGACGAGGGCCTCGGGGCTGGAGCCGACGACGTCGAACCCGTCGAAGCGGAAGAGGTACATGTACGGGGACGGGTTGGTGGCCCGCAGCACCCGGTAGACGTCCAGGGCGCTCGCGGTGCACGGGGTCTCGAAGCGCTGCGACGGAACGACCTGGAAGGCCTCACCGGCCCGGATGCGCTCCTTGATGTCCTCCACGGCCCCCTGGTAGGCCTCGCCGCCCCAGAGCGCGGTGTACGGCGGCAGCTCGGAGGGGGGAAGGACGGCGGGGGCGTTCTCGACCGGGCGGCGCAGGTCCTGCTCCATCGCGTCGAGACGGGCGACGGCGTCCGCGTACGCCTCGTCGACCCCGGTGGAGAGGTCGTTGTGGTTGATCGCGTTGGCGATCAGCAGGACGCTGCCGTTCTGGTGGTCGAGGACGGCGAGGTCCGAGGTGAGCAGCATGGTCAGCTCGGGGAGCTTCAGGTCGTCGCCGCCGTGCTCGCCGATCTTCTCCAGCCGGCGGACGACGTCGTAGCCGAGGTAGCCGACCATGCCGCCGGTGAACGGGGGCAGGCCCGCGTCGTCGACCAGGTCGCGCGGGGTGTGCAGGGTCTCGACGGTGGCGCGCAGGGCCTCCAGCGGGTCGCCGTCCACCGGGACGCCGACGGGCGGGGTGCCGAGCCAGTGGGTGGCGCCGTCGCGGGCGGTGAGGGTGGCGTCGCTGCGGACGCCGATGAACGAGTAGCGCGACCAGGTCCGGCCGTTCTCCGCGGATTCCAGCAGGAAGGTGCCGGTGCGTTCGGCGGCGAGCTTGCGGTACAGGCCGACCGGGGTGTCGCCGT
The DNA here is from genome assembly GCF_040703535.1 of Streptomyces sp. NPDC007346. NCBI lineage: Bacteria > Bacillati > Actinomycetota > Actinomycetes > Kitasatosporales > Streptomycetaceae > Streptomyces > Streptomyces sp. NPDC007346. Next base: position 17,478 of record NZ_JBEYKR010000121.1, on the reverse strand, counting down.
CCGCCAGGAGGCGGCGGCTGACGGGGACGACGCGCCGGTCGACGGCCAGCTTGCGGAAGGTGTCGAGATCCATGGCCGGTGACCTTACTGGTCGAGGAGGGGGAGGACGTCGGCGTCGAAACAGGTGCGGTCGCCCGTGTGGCAGGCGGCGCCCGTCTGGTCGACCTTGACCAGCACGGTGTCGGCGTCGCAGTCCAGGGCGACGGACTTCACCCGCTGGATGTGGCCGGAGGTGTCGCCCTTGACCCAGTACTCCTGGCGGCTGCGCGACCAGTAGGTGCAGCGGCCGGTGGTGAGGGTGCGGTGCAGCGCCTCGTCGTCCATCCAGCCGAGCATCAGCACCTCGCCGGTGTCGTACTGCTGGGCGATGGCCGGGACCAGACCGTCGGCGCCGCGCCTGAGGCGGGCGGCGATGGCGGGGTCGAGGCTGCTGGCGGGCGGCGTGGGGCCGGACGGCGTGGTGCCGGGCGTGCTGGTCATGGGCCCATTGTGCCGTGGTGGCGGAAGGCTTCCGGGCGGGCGTCCACTGGGCGGACCGCGGGTGACGGTCGTACGCTGGCGGGCATGTCGACCCATGCGAAGCGTGAACGTCTTCTGCTCGCCGATCTGTTGGAAGCGGCCGGTCCCGAGGCCCTGACCCTGTGCGAGGGCTGGAAGACCCGTGATCTGGCCGCCCATGTGGTGGTCCGTGAACGCCGCGCCGACGCGGCGGGCGGGCTGGTGGTCGCCGCCCTGAAGAACCGGCTGGAGCGGGTGCAGGCGGAGTTCGCGGCGAAGCCGTACGAGGAGCTGATCCAGCTGATCCGTACGGGCCCGCCCCGGTTCTCGCCGATGAACCTCAAGCAGATCGACGAGGCGGCGAACACCGTCGAGTTCTTCGTCCACGCGGAGGACGTGCGCCGGGCCCAGCCGGACTGGTCGCGGCGCGAGCTGGACCCGGTCTTCGCCGATGCGCTCTGGTCCAACGTCGAGAAGACCGCCCGGATGCTGGGGCGCAAGTCCCCGGTGGGGCTGGTGCTGCGCCGCCCGGACGGCCGGACGGCGGTCGCCCACAAGGGCGCCCCGGTGGTGACGGTGACCGGGGAGCCCTCGGAGCTGCTGCTGTTCGCGTTCGGCCGGCAGGACGCGGCGGACGTGCAGGTGGAGGGCGAGAAGGACGCGGTGGAGCGGCTGCACCGGGCCGAGCTGGGGATGTAGCGGCTGCTACGTTCCCAGCAGCCGCCGGGCCGCCAGTGCGAGGGAGACCTCGACCGCGTCCCGGGGGCGGGTGAGGCAGCGGCCCGTGAGCTGTTCGAAGCGGCGGAGCCGGTTGAGGACGGTGTTGCGGTGGCAGTAGAGCCGCGCGCCCGCCCGCTGCGCCGAGCCGTCCGCGTCCAGCCAGGCCGTCAGGGTCTCCACGATGACGTCCCGGTCCGCCGGGTCGAGCCGGTCCAGCGGGCCGAGCACCCGGTCGGCGAGGGCGGAGCCGAGGGCCGGGGAGGAGACGACGAGGGCGTCCGGGAGGTGCTCGTCGAGCAGGACCGTGCCGCCGGAGGCCGGGCAGGTGCGCAGGGCGGTCTCCGCCAGCCGCCGGGCGTCCCCGAGCGCGGCCAGGCCCTCGACGGCGGAGCCGATGCCGGCCCGGGTGCCGGCGGGGGCGTCCAGGGCGGCGGCGACGGCGCGCAGCTCACCGGGGTCGCCCGCTTCGCCGGTGAGCCGGAGGATCGCGAACTCGGCGTCGGGGCCGGTGTGCCAGAGGGGGGCGGTGGCGGGGCCGGCGGGCCGGTGGGGTGCCGGGTCCGGGGCGGTGGGCCGGCGGGATGCCGTGCCCGGGGCGGCGGGCCGGTGGGATGCCGTATCCGGGGCGGCGGGCCGGTGCGGTGCCGTGTCCGGTCGCGCCCGGCCGTACGGGGTCTCGCCCGGCGGCGGGGCCGGCAGCGTCACGGTCGGCCGGGAGGGCCCCGGCTGCTGCGGCCCGCGCGGCGCGGCGGCCACCGCGAGTACGGCGTACCGCCCCTGTTCCGGCAGCCCCAGCATGGCCGCCGCCTCGCGGAGGTCGGCGATCCGGGCGGTCCCGTCGAGCAGCGCCGCGATCATCAGCCGCTGCTGGTTCTCGCGCCGCCAGGACAGCCGGCGCTCGGCCTGCCGGTAGGCGTCCGCGACGATCCCGCAGTGCTCGTCGACGAAGTTCCACACATCGGCGGCGACATGGACGAGCAGCCGTACGTCGTCGGGGTCGCGGCGGGCCGTCTCGTCCACCAGGTCCTGCCAGACCATCGCGCCGCCCATCCGGAAGGCGTGCAGGACGGCGTCGAGCGGTACGCCCTGTCCGGCGCGGATCTCGCCGATCCAGCGGGAGGTGCGGTGGGCGGCCTCGCGGAACTCGCGGGGCTGGATCAGCGAGCCGACGTTGTGCCGCAGCGAGTGGTGCACCTCCTGCCAGACCTCGGCCCGGTCGGAGTCGATCGCCGCCCGGTAGCCGGGCTCCTGCTCGTACAGGGCGTCGACGAGCCGGTCGGTGAGGACCGGGAGCGACGCGACGAGGACCCGGGCGGCCCGGTGCAGCACCTCGACGGCTTCGCGGTCGGCCAGGGAACGGAAGCGCTGGGGCAACGGCGCCGCGGGGTGGGTGCCGTGCAGCACCGCGATCCGCGGACGTACGACCTGTGGCATGGCGGCCTCCACCGGGAATCGGCCGGCTGTGCGATCGGCCGGCTCGGAGCACCCCGCCCGGCAGGGCGCGAGCACAGCCGAATGATCCTGACGCCCGCAGAATGGCATACCGCCCGGTCGGTACCTAGGGGTCTGCGCGGAACTTGTCATCACGGTCCTGCAACCACCCGGACTTCGGGCGGCTCAGGGGCCGAGCAGCCGGGCCAGTTCGGTGCGGGAGCGGATGCCGAGGACGGCGAAGACGTTGCGGAGGTGGTGGTCGACCGTGCGCGGGCTGAGCGAGAGCCGGAGCGCGACCTCGCGGTTGGTGGCCCCTTCGGCGACGCAGCGGGCGATGCGCTGCTGCTGCGGGGTGAGCGCGGAGAGCGCCCCGCCCGAGGCCGCCCGCACGGACTGCCCCCGCTCCCCCGCCGCCCGTGACTCGCCGGCCGCCCGCTCGGCCCAGGCACGGGCCGAGCAGCGCTGGAAGGCGACCAGGGCGTCGCGCAGCGGGGTGCGCGCCTCGCGGGTACGCCGGCGGCGGCGCAGCCACTGCCCGTACAGGAGCTGGGTGCGGGCCCGTTCGAAGTCCCCGCCCGCCCGGTCGTGGTGGGCCAGGGCCTGTGCGTACCGGGCGTCGGCCTCCTCGGGGGCGGCCAGCAGGGCGCGGCAGCGGGCCAGTTGCGCGGGGGCCTGCGGGTCGGCCGTCCGGGCGGTCCACCCGGCGAACTCGGCCACGGCGGCCTGGAGTTCACCCGCCTGCTCACCTCCCCGGCCGCCGAGGACGACGGCCTCGACATAGCAGGGCACGGCGAGCATCCGGGCGGCGAAGTGGCCTTGCCGGGGGCCGGGGCGCACCAGGGGGCCGAGCCGCGCGGCCGCTTCCTCGGGCCGCCCGGCGGCGAGGTCGGCCCGCGCCCTGGCCCAGGTGGCGAGGGTCGCGGGCTGGGCGAGCCCGTGCGGCCCCGCACCGGCCAGCGCGGCGTCGCAGTGGGCGGCGCAGGCCTCGGCGGGCCCCTCCACGGAGGCGGCGAGGGCCAGGACGGCGTGGAGGTGGACGGAGCTGTTGGGCTGCCCGGTACGGCGTGCGGCGTGCAGCCCCTCCAGGGCGTGGGCGCGCGCCCCGGCGTGGCGCCCGGCCCGCAGCTCGGCGTAGGCGAGGTGTTCCAGGGCCTGCGGCAGCAGGACCTCGGGCCCCCGGGTCCGTACGGCGGCGAGCGCCCGCGCCCCGGTCCGGCAGGCGGCGGCGACCTCCCCGACGACGAGGGCGGCGACCCCGGCGCGGAGGAGGGCGGCGGGGTCGGCCGTACGGCCCGGGTCCGCAGAGTGCGCCGGGGCCGCCGGGTCCGCAAGGCCCGGGTTTGCAAGGTGCGGGTTTGCAAGGTGCGGGTTTGCAAGGTGCGCCGGGGTCGGGTGCGCCGGGGCCGCAGGACCCGCAGAGGCCGTCGGGGCCGCAGAGGCCGCAGGAGCCGTCGGGTCCGCAAGGCCCGGGTCCGCAAGGTACGCCGGGGCCGGGTGCGCCGGGGCCGCAGAGGCCGTCGGGGCCGCAGAGGCCGTCGGGCCCCCAGGGCCCACAGAGGCCGCCAGGCCCGCCGGGGCCAGGCACTGGCGGAGAAGAGCGTGGCCCTCGGTGGTGCGTCCGCCGAGCACCGCGCACATGCCCGCCCGGTAGGCGGCGAGGTCGCGGCCGTACGGGGCGGGGTCGATGCGGCCCATGGCCTCCAGGTAGCCGCGCGCGTCCCCCGTCACCCAGGCCGCCTCGGCCGCGCCGAGGAGGGCGTCGAGAGCCCGCCGGGGGTCGTGCGGGCCGAGCAGCGTGGCCGCTGCCAGGAGGGCTTCGTGGGCGTCGGCGGCGGGGCCGGAGCGCAGGGCGAGCAGCCCGTGGACGTAGGGGGCGAGGCCGTCTCCGGGCTCGGCCGCCTCCCCCGCCGGGTGGCCGGTCCGGGCGAGCAGGGCGCGGGCCCGAGCCGGGTCGCCCGCGAGGGCGGCCTGTTCGGCGGCCGCGGCGAACCGGGCCGAGCGCAGCGGCCGGTCGCCGGTGAGCGCGGCGGCGCGGGCCAGGGCCGAGGAGCGCTCGGCATACGGGTACGGGGCGGTGGCCGCCGCCTCCAGCCGGGCGGCGAGCACGGCGTCCGGGCCCGGGACCGCGCAGGCCCGCTGGACGAGGGAGGCGAGCGGGGCGGGACGGCCACCGCTCCGCGCGAGCAGTGCGGCGAGCAGCTCGTGGGTGGCGCGGCGGCGGGCGGGCGGCGCGTGGTGCAGGACCGCGCGGGCGAACAACGGGTGGCTGAAGTGGACCCGGCTGCCCGCCCGTTGCAGCAGGCCCCCGGTCGCGGCGGGGCCGAACAGGGCGCCGTCCAGGAAGTCCCGGGGCAGCCCGGTCCGGGTTCCGGCCCGCAGCAGGAGCAGGGCGTCCGCCCCGGCGCCCGCCGGCTCGTGCTCCTGGGCGGCGGCGGTCAGCAGGAGCAGCGCGCGGGTGTGCGCCGGGAGCCCGTCGAGGCGGTCCGCGTGCGCGGCCAGCACGCCGTCGGCGCCGGGCAGCGGACAGGGCAGCGGGGTGCGCCCGGTGAGCTGGTCCGGGGTGAGGCGGCCGGTGAGCCCGGCGAGGAGGCGGGGGTTGCCGGCCGCCTCCCGCAGAAGCTCGGCGCGGACGACCGGGTCGAGTCCCTCCGTACCCCTTTGACGGGCAAGCCCCTCCACGCCGCCGGAAGGCCCCTGCGTACCGCCGGTGAGCCGGTCCAGGAGCGCGGACGCCGCGTCCTCGTCCAGCGGGCCGAGCCGGAGTGCGGGCAGGCCCGCGAAGGCGGGGCCGTCGTCGGCGGTGATCAGGACGGCGACCCGGCTGCCCGCGCCGAGTCTGCGGGCCGCGAAGCCGAGGGCGGTCCGGGAGGCGGGGTCCCAGGCGTGCGCGTCGTCGGCACAGACCAGCAGCGGCCGTCCGGCGCCCAGCTCCCGCAGCCGGACGAGCAGCGCGTCGGGGGTGAGGCCAAAGGGGGGCCGCTGCTCGGGTGGCGGTCCCGGGGCCGGGGCCGAGCAGAGCAGGGCGTGCAGGCCGCTGTAGGGCAGGCCGCGTTCGGCGGGCGCGGCGGTGGCGTACAGCACGGGGCCCCGGGGGCGGTGGGCGGCGGCGGTCTCGCGCAGCAGCGCGCTGCGGCCGAGGCCGGGCGGTGCCGCCAGGACGAGGGCGCCGCCGTCGCCCTGCCGCAGCCGGGCCAGCATGCCGTCCAGGACGGCGAGTTCACCGCTGCGGCCGTACAGCCGGAGCGGACTGTGCACGGTCGTCGATGAGGTCACATCGGCACGTTAGGGCCGGGTGGGCGGGGGCGGAAGGTATGCGTCCGGCTGCCCGGCCGGGGCGGTGCGGGCTCCCAGCCGGACGGCTCCGGCGCTGTGCGCGGGCACAGTGCCGGAGCCGCCGGAGGACCGGTTCCGCGCCGGTTCTACGAGGAGTGCGGGCAGTTGCCCCGGTACTCCGCGATGGTCAGGCTCGGCTGCGGGATCGGGCAGAGGAACTGCTCGTAGCGGGTGTCGTTGTCGATGAATCGCTTCAGCCACGAAATGCTGTACTTCGCGATCGTGGTGTTGGACGTGTTGGGCGTGAAGTGCGAGGCGCCGCGCAGCTCCAGGTACGCCTTGTCCAGCGATCCGGACAGTGACTGGTAGAACGGCTTGGAGTGCGTGGCCACGGGGGCGACCGAGTCGCCGTCCGCTCCCACCACCAGGGTGGGCGTGCGCAGTTCGGGCCAGGTCTTGTCGGTGTTCCAGCCGGTCAGCGGGATCGCCGCCTTCAGCGACGTACGGCTCTTGGCGGCCTCCAGGGAGCCCCCGCCGCCCATCGAGTGGCCCATCACGCCGAGCCGGGTGGCGTCGACGCGGGTCCGGACCGAGCTGCGCTCGGTCAGGTAGTCCAGCGCGGACAGGAGTTGGCGGCCCCGGCTGGCGGGCTGGTCGAGCGTGGTGTTGGTGTCGATGGTGAAGACCACGAAGCCCTGCGAGGCCAGGCGCGGGCCGAGCCAGGCGATGGAGGACTGGTAGGCGGTGAAGCCGGGCGAGATGACGACCGCGCCGAAGGTGCCGTCGGCGGTGGACGTCGGGTAGTAGATGGTTCCGCCGCCGAATCCACTCACCAGGAGCGAGGAGACGGAGGTCTGGGAGGTGGCGTACGAGCCGCGGCTCGCCTCGATGGAGGCGTTGGTGGGGGCCGGACCGCGCTCGTAGGGGTTGTCGGCGGCCTGGGCGCCCGGGACCAGGGCGGTCATCAGGAGGCCGGCGGTGGCCGCGGCGGCGGTCAGCAGGCTGGTGAACGTACGGGAGCGGCTCGGGCGCGGGGGACGCTGACGTGAGGGGAGCAGGTGCTGCTGCACGGGGGGATCCTCTCGGTGGTGGCGGAACCACACCACGCGAGACCCACGAGCCCGTCGTCCGGGGGCTGTCGGGGTGCGCCGCGTGGCTGCCGTCGTCGTTCGTCGGCGGTCGCCACTCTCACGGTGCGTCCCGTGCTCACGCATCGGCGGTATCACCGGTCTTGGCGGACCGGTGATACCGCCTGCACTCCGTACGAACTCAGCGGACCGGGTGTCCCGCTTCCCTCAACGCGCCCTTGACCTCGGAGATCCGCAGGTCACCGAAGTGGAAGACGGACGCGGCGAGCACCGCGTCGGCGCCCGCCTCGACGGCCGGGGCGAAGTCCGCGAGGCGGCCCGCGCCGCCGGAGGCGATGACGGGGACGGTGACGTGCTTCCGTACCGCCTCGATCATCTCGGTGTCGTAGCCGTCCTTGGTGCCGTCGGCGTCCATCGAGTTGAGCAGGATCTCGCCCGCGCCCAGCTCGGCGGCCCGGTGCGCCCACTCGACGGCGTCGATGCCGGTGCTCTTGCGGCCGCCGTGGGTGGTGACCTCGAAGGTGCCGTCCGGGGTGCGGCGGGCGTCGACGGAGAGCACCAGGACCTGGCGTCCGAAGCGTTCGGCGATCTCGCGGATGAGGTCGGGGCGGGCGATGGCGGCGGTGTTGACGCCGACCTTGTCCGCCCCGGCGCGCAGCAGCTTGTCCACGTCGTCGGGGGTGCGGACGCCGCCGCCGACGGTGAGGGGGATGAAGACCTGCTCGGCGGTGCGGCGGACCACGTCGTACGTCGTCTCGCGGTCGCCGCTGGAGGCGGTGATGTCGAGGAAGGTCAGCTCGTCGGCGCCCTCGGCGTCGTACAGCTTGGCCATCTCGACGGGGTCGCCCGCGTCGCGCAGGTTCTGGAAGTTGACGCCCTTGACGACCCGGCCCTGGTCGACGTCCAGGCAGGGGATGACGCGTACGGCGAGGCTCACTTCGCGCCTCCCCGGTAGGCCTCGATCTCGACCTCGACGACCAGGCTCGGGTCGACGAACCCGGACACGATGATCATGGAGGCGGCGGGGCGTACGGCGTCGAACAGCTCCTTGTGGGCGCGGCCGATGTCGTCCACGTCCCGGGCGTGCGTGATGTACATCCGGGTACGGACGACGTCCTCACGGGTGAGGCCCACCTGCTCCAGGGCCGCGAACGCGACGTCGAAGGCGGTGATGGTCTGCTCGTAGGGGGAGCCGGCGGAGATCTGGCCGTTCACCACGGAGGTGCAGCCGGCGACCAGGACGAGCCCGTTGGGGAGTTCGACGGCTCGGGAGTAGCCGAACTTCTCCTCCCAGGGGGCGCCGGTGGAGACCCGGCGCACCGCGCCCGCCGTGTCGGGGGAGTCGGTCATACGGCGACCGCCTTGAGCGCCTCTTCGAGCGTGAACTGCTTCGCGTACAGCGCCTTGCCGACGATCGCGCCCTCGACGCCTTCGGGGACGAGGAGGGAGATCGCGCGGAGGTCGTCGAGGGAGGAGACGCCGCCGGAGGCGACGACCGGGCGGTCGGTGACGGCGCAGACGTCCCGCAGGAGGCCCAGGTTGGGGCCCTGGAGGGTGCCGTCCTTGGCGATGTCGGTGACGACGTAGCGGGCGCAGCCCTCGGCGTCCAGGCGGGCGAGGGTCTCGTAGAGGTCACCGCCGTCACGGGTCCAGCCTCGGCCGCGCAGGGTGGTGCCGCGGACGTCGAGGCCGACGGCGATCTTGTCGCCGTGCTCGGCGATGACCTTGGCGACCCACTCGGGGGACTCCAGGGCGGCGGTGCCGAGGTTGACGCGGCGGCAGCCGGTGGCGAGGGCGGCGGCCAGCGAGGCGTCGTCGCGGATGCCGCCGGAGAGCTCGACCTTGATGTCCATGGCCCCGGTGACCTCTCCGATCAGGTCCCGGTTGTCACCGGTGCCGAAGGCGGCGTCCAGGTCGACGAGGTGCAGCCACTCGGCGCCGGCGCTCTGCCAGGCGAGGGCGGCCTCCAGCGGGGAGCCGTAGGAGGTCTCGGAGCCGGACTCGCCGTGCACGAGGCGGACGGCCTGGCCGTCGCGGACGTCGACGGCGGGGAGCAGTTCAAGCTTCGGCATTACAGCGTCTCGATCCAGTTGGTCAGCAGCTGGGCGCCGGCATCGCCGGACTTCTCGGGGTGGAACTGGGTGGCCCACAGCGCGCCGTTCTCCACGGCGGCCACGAACCGTTCGCCGTGCGTGGCCCAAGTGACTTTGGGGGCACGGATCTTGGCGTTGGTCACTTCGAGGGACCAGTCGTGCGCCGCGTAGGAGTGCACGAAGTAGTACCGCGCGTCGGCGTCCAGGCCCGCGAAGAGCCGGGAGTCCTCGGGGGCCTGGACGGTGTTCCACCCCATGTGCGGGACGACGTCGGCCTTCAGGGGGCCGACCGTGCCGGGCCATTCGTCCAGGCCCTCGGTCTCCACGCCGTGCTCGATGCCGCGCTCGAACAGGATCTGCATCCCGACGCAGATGCCCATCACGGGGCGGCCGCCGGAGAGCCTGCGGCCGATGATCCAGTCGCCGCGGGCCCGCTTCAGCCCGTCCATGCAGGCGGAGAAGGCTCCGACGCCGGGGACGAGCAGCCCGTCGGCGTTCATCGCGCGGTCGTAGTCGCGGGTGATCTCGACGTCCGCGCCGACGTGGGCGAGGGCCCGCTCGGCGGAGCGGACGTTGCCGAAGCCGTAGTCGAAGACGACGACCTTCTTCGTGTCAGTCACAGCGTGCCTCTCAGTCCCACAGTCCCTGGATCCGCAGGATGCCCGCCACCAGGCACAGCACGGAGCCGATCGACAGCAGCACGATGACGCCCTTGGGCATCCCCTGCTTCGCGAAGGAGTAGACGCCGCCGGCCAGGAAGAGGCCGACGACGATCAGGATGGTGTTGAGGCCGGTCACAGAGCACCCTTGGTGGAGGGCAGGATTCCGGCGGCGCGCGGGTCGTGCTCACAGGCGTAGCGCAGGGCGCGGGCGAGCGCCTTGAACTGGCACTCGACGATGTGGTGGGCGTTGCGCCCGTACGGCACGTGGACGTGCAGGGCGATCTGCGCCTGGGCGACGAAGGACTCCAGGATGTGCCGGGTCATCGTCGTGTCGTACTCGCCGATCATCGGCGCCATCTTCTCGGGCTCGGTGTGCACGAGGTAGGGGCGGCCGGAGAGGTCGACGGTGACCTGGGCGAGCGACTCGTCCAGCGGGACGGTGCAGTTGCCGAAGCGGTAGATGCCGACCTTGTCGCCGAGGGCCTGCCGGAAGGCGGCGCCGAGCGCGAGGGCGGTGTCCTCGATGGTGTGGTGGCTGTCGATGTGCAGGTCGCCCTCGGTCTTGACCGTGAGGTCGAAGAGGCCGTGGCGGCCGAGCTGGTCGAGCATGTGGTCGTAGAAGCCGACCCCGGTGGCGACATCGACCTTTCCGGTGCCGTCGAGGTCGATCTCGACCAGCACGGACGTTTCCTTCGTGGCGCGTTCCACGCGGCCTACGCGGGGGCTCATGCGTCGTGCTCCTTCTTGAGTTCGCGTACCGCATCGAGGAACGCGTCGTTCTCTGCCGGGGTTCCCGCGGTGACCCGCAGCCATCCCGGTACGTTGTTGTCCCGGACCAGGACGCCCCGGTCGAGGATCTGCTGCCAGACGGCGTGACTGTCGTCGAAGCGGCCGAACTGGACGAAGTTGGCGTCCGACTCGGTGACCTCGTAGCCGATGGCCCGCAGTTCGGCCACCAGCCGGTCGCGTTCGCTCTTGAGCTGCGCGACGTACCCCAGCAGCGTATCGGTGTGCTCCAGGGCGGCGAGCGCGGTGGCCTGGGTGACGGAGGAGAGGTGGTAGGGCAGCCGCACCAGCTGGACCGCGTCGACCACGGCCGGGTCGGCGGCGAGGTAGCCCAGCCGCAGCCCGGCGGCGCCGAACGCCTTGGACATGGTCCGGGAGAGGACCAGGTTGCGGCGGCCCTCGATCAGCGGGAGCAGCGAGGGGTGGTGGCTGAACTCGCCGTACGCCTCGTCGACCACGACCATCGTCGGCCCGGCGGCCTGCGCGGCGTCGTACAGCGCGAGGACGGTGCCGGCGTCCACGGCGGTGCCGGTGGGGTTGTTGGGCGAGGTGATGAAGACGACCTCGGGGCGGTGCTCGGCGATGGCGGCGCGGGCGGCCTCCACGTCGATGGTGAAGTCCGCGTTGCGCGGCCCGGAGATCCAGCCGGTGCCGGTGCCACGGGAGATCAGGGCGTGCATCGAGTACGAGGGTTCGAAGCCGATCGCGGTGCGTCCGGGTCCGCCGAAGGTCTGGAGCAGCTGCTGGAGGACCTCGTTGGAGCCGTTGGCGGCCCAGACGTTGGCCGCCGTCACCTCGTGGCCGGCGGTGCGGGTGAGGTAGCGGGCCAGCTCGGTGCGGAGCTCGACGGCGTCCCGGTCGGGGTAGCGGTTGAGGCCGCGGGCGGCCTCGCGGACCCGCTCGGCGATCCGGTCGACCAGGGCTTCGGGGAGCGGGTAGGGGTTCTCGTTGGTGTTGAGCCGTACGGGGACGTCGAGCTGGGGCGCCCCGTAGGGGGACTGGCCGCGCAGTTCGTCGCGGATGGGGAGCGCGTCCCAGGCGTTGCCGGTGGTGCCGCCGTTCGTCACTGCTGGGGGACCTTCCATCCGAACCTTGCCTTCAGCGCGGCGCCGTGGGCGGGGAGGTCCTCCGCCTCGGCGAGGGTCACGACGTGGTGGGTGACCTCGGCGAGCGCGTCGCGGGTGTAGTCGACGATGTGGATGCCACGCAGGAAGGACTGCACGGACAGGCCCGAGGAGTGGCAGGCGCAGCCGCCGGTGGGCAGGACGTGGTTGGAACCCGCGCAGTAGTCGCCGAGCGAGACCGGGGACCAGGGGCCGACGAAGATCGCTCCGGCGTTGCGGACCCGGTCGGCGACGGCGGCCGCGTCGGCGGTCTGGATCTCCAGGTGCTCGGCGCCGTACGCGTCGACGACCTTGAGGCCGTCCTCGATGGAGGAGACCAGGACGATCGCGGACTGGCGGCCGGCGAGGGCGGGCTCGACGCGGTCCTCGACGTGCTTGGTCGCGGCGGTCTGCACGACCAGCTCGGCCTCGGTGGCGGCGGCCAGCTCCTCGGAGTCGGTGACCAGGACGGCGGCGGCCATCGGGTCGTGCTCGGCCTGGCTGATCAGGTCGGCGGCGACGTGCACCGGGTCGGCGCCGGCGTCGGCGAGGATCGCGATCTCGGTGGGCCCGGCCTCGGCGTCGATGCCGATGCGGCCCTTGAGGAGGCGCTTGGCGGCGGCGACGTAGATGTTGCCGGGGCCGGTGACCAGGTTGACCGGGAGGCAGTCCTCGGTGCCGTACGCGAACATCGCGACGGCCTGGGCGCCGCCCGCCGCGTACACCTCGTCGACGCCGAGCAGGGCGCAGGCGGCGAGGATCGTGGGGTGCGGCAGGCCGCCGAAGTCCTTCTGCGGCGGGGAGGCCACCGCGATGCCCTCGACGCCCGCCTCCTGGGCCGGGACGACGTTCATCACGACGGAGGAGGGGTAGACCGAGCGGCCGCCGGGGACGTAGAGCCCGACGCGCTCGACGGGGACCCACTTCTCGGTGACGGTGCCGCCGGGGACGACCTGGGTGGTGTGCGTGGTGCGGCGCTGCTCGCGGTGGACGAGGCGGGCGCGGCGGATCGACTCCTCGAGGGCCGCGCGGACGGCCGGATCCAGCTCCTCCAGCGCCCGGGTCAGCGCCTCGGCGGGCACCCGGACCGACGGGATCCGGACACCGTCGAGCTTCTCCCCCCACTCGATCACTGCCGTGGAGCCACGATGGCGTACGTCCTCGCAGATGGGCCGCACCGTCTCCAGGGCGGCTTCCACGTCGAACTCGGCACGGGGCAGCAGGTCGCGCAGGGCTCCACCCTCGGGGAGGGCGTCGCCGCGCAGATCGATTCGAGAGATCACACCGCAATTCTCGCAGACCGCTCCGGGGCGCCGGTCGCCCGTATCACTGGCTGATACATGTCTCGGCCATCTCCCGCTGTCACTGCTGACCGATAGCTTTCACGACGTCACGCAGAGGGAAGAACAGCACTACAGCATGTGTGCACGGAGGGAGCGGCCTTGACCGAGCCGCACGAAGGCGATATCCCGGACGGCCTCAGCGCAGCGGAGCTGGGCATGTGGCAGTCCTTCCGCAACGGGACGACCTACGACTTACGCACCTACGACCCGGCCCACAACGATCCGTTCGCCCCGCACACCTGGGGGCCCGAGCGCAGTGTCGGCGCGCGGACGGTGGCGCGGCTGCTGCTGAGCGGGCCGCCGGCGCGGCCGGGCCGGGTCGCCGCGCTCAAGCTCCGGGGGGTGCGGATCACCGGGAAGCTGGACCTGGCGGGCGGCCGGGTGGCTCCGTACGTGGAGCTGACGGGCTGCCGCTTCGAGCAGGAGGTGGTGCTCCCGGAGTGCCACTTCACGACGTTGCGGATGGTGGGCTGCCTGCTGCCCCGGCTGGAGGCGGCCCGGCTGCACACGGAGGGTGATCTGCATCTGCCGCGCTGCCGGATCGACCGGGGCATCCGGCTCACCGACGCCCAGATCGGCACGGACCTGCTGATCAACCAGCTCAGTGTGGGGCCCGACCGGCACGGCCGGGCCTTCGTCGGGGACGGTCTGGCGGTCGCCCAGGACCTCCAGGCCGAGATGATCGAGACGCACGGCGAGCTGAGCCTGCGCGGGGCGAAGGTGGGCGGTTCGCTGAGTCTGCGCGGCAGCCGTCTGCGGGCGGCCGACGACCGCCGCGCGCTGAACGCCCCGCAGCTGACGGTGGAGCGCACGCTCTACATGACCGAGGCGTGGGTGAGCGTCGACACCGGGAACCAGGGCACGACTCCCCCGTACGGCGTGGTCTACGCCCCGACCCCGGCGCGCGGGACCCGGTCGCAGATCTTCGAGTGCAAGGGCGGGGTGCGGCTGGACGACGGGCGGTTCGGGGACGCGGTGGACCTGCACAAGGCCCGGTTCACGATGACCCGGCAGGAGGAGCTGTCGCTGCGCCGGATCGTCACGCCGGAGCTGCGGTTCAACGCGGAGCGCCCGGAGGAGGGGCGGGTCGTGCTGAACGGGGCGAAGGTGGTGACGCTGATCGACCTGTCCACCAGCTGGCCGGGGCCGGGCGGTCTGGCGATGGGCGGCTTCGTCTACGAGAACCTCGTCCCCTACGGCCACTTCCCGCTCTCGCGGCGGCTGGAGTGGGTCTCGGCGGCGACCCCGGAGTACGTCCCCGAGCCGTACGAGCGCCTCGCGGCGGTGCTGCGCAGCAGCGGTGAGGACGCGGACGCGCGGGAGGTGCTGCTGGCCAAGCAGCGCCGGCGCCGGGAGACGCTGCCGCCCGCCGCGAAGGCCTGGGGGTACCTCCAGGACTGGACGGTGGCGTACGGGTACCGGCCGGGGCGGGCTGCGGTGTGGATGGCGGTGCTGTGGGCGGCGGGCACGGCGGCCTTCTCCCGGTACCACCCCCACCCGGCGCCGATCAAGGACGACGAGTCCCCGCTGTGGAACCCCGCGCTGTACGCGCTGGACCTCCTCATCCCGGTGATCAACCTCGGCCAGGACGGCTACTGGCGGATGGAGGGCGGCTGGCAGTGGGCGGCGGCCGGTCTGGTGCTCGTGGGGTGGATATTGGCCACGACGGTGGCCGCCGGGGCCTCCCGGCTGCTGCGCAGGGGCTGACGGAAAGGGCAGCTCGAAGCAGGGCGGGCGGCCGGTACCGGGGCATCCACGGGGTCCGCGAGGTGGGTGTGCCGGTACGGAGGGGTCGGCGGGGAGGTCGCATTCAGGCCACCTCCGGCCATTTTCTTTGCCCCTTCTTGACCTGGCCCGGTACAACCCATCCACTCGGCACAGAAGCTTCACAGCCCACCCCTGGCGCGGCCCTCACCAGCGCTTTTCAATGGTCTGCACCATGGCCTTCCTTCGCGCTCTGCTCAGTACCGCACGCATGATCCGGCACAGCCCTCCGCTGTCCGCCGGACTGCCCGCGGACGACGCCGTGCTGCTCGACGCCCCCGACGAGCGGCTCTCCCCGGCGCTGGTGGCCGCCGCCCTCGGCGACCCCGCGCCGGCCGCCGGACTGCTGGCCGCCACCCGGTCCGCCGCCGACTGGGAGAACCGCGACCGCTACCTCGGCCGGCTCGTCACCTTCGCCCGCCACCGGGACGGCTGGCTCACCGACTGGCTGGCCGCGGCCCCACGCGACCCCGACGCCCTGCTGGTCAAGGCGGAGCTCGCGGTCCGCCGGGCCTGGGAGTCGCCCGCCCGCGCGGAACGGCTCCAGGAGGTCGGCCCGATGATCACCGCCGCCGCCGACGCGGACCCGCGCGACCCGGTGCCCTGGCGGCTCGCCCTGGACCACGCCCGCGGCAGCCAGGCCACGCACACCGCCTTCGAGTCGCTGTGGGAGCAGGCCGTACGGCGCTCCGCGCACCACTACGGCTGCCATGTGGCGGCGCTGCGCTACCTCTCCGCCGCCTGGTACGGCTCGCACCGCGAGTGCTTCGACTTCGCCGAGCGGGCCGCCGAGGACTCCGTGGCCCACTCCCTGGTGCAGGCCCTGCCGGTCCGGGCCGCCTTCGCCCTCCTTCTGGACGCCGAGGCGCCGGGCCGCACCACCTCCGTACTGGAGGAACGGATCGACGCGGCGGCCGACGCGGCCATCGAGCTGTCGGCCGCCTACCGGCCCGGCGACCCGTGGCCCGCCGAGGTCCGCAACCTCCTCGCGTACGTGCTCATCGCCCGCGGGCGCTGGACCGAGGCGCTGGAGCAGTTCAGGCTGATCGGGCAGCACGCGACGTCGTTCCCGTGGTCCTCGGTCTCCGACGACGCCCTGGGCCGGTTCCTCGACGCACGGGACGGCGCACGGCTCCAGGTGGCCTCCGAGACCCCCCTGCGCGGCCGGGCCGGCCGCGGACGTCCGCGTGGCCATTACGCTTGAGCGTTGTGACCACCGCCCGTCTTCCCCTTTTCCCGCTCAACGCGGTGCTGTTCCCCGGCCTCGTGCTGCCGCTCAACGTCTTCGAGGAGCGTTATCGCGCCATGCTGCGGGAGCTGCTGAAGAGCGACGAGGACGAACCTCGCCGCTTCGTCGTGGTCGCGATCCGCGACGGCCGCGAGACCGCGGTGACGGGCACCGGCATGCCGGACCCCGTCGCCTCCGCGCCCCCCGCCGAGCGCGCCCCCGCCGAGGGCTTCGGCCCCGACCCCCTCCAGACCTTCCACCGGGTCGGCTGCGTCGCCGACGCGGCGACCATCCGCGAACGCCCGGACGGCAGCTTCGAGGTCCTGGCCACCGGCACCACCCGGGTCAGGCTGCTCTCCGTCGACACGAGCGGCCCGTACCTGAGCGCCGAGGTCGAGGAGGTGACCGAGGAGCCCCTCGCGGAGGACGAGGCCGACGAGGCCGGAGCCCTCGCCGAGGGGGTCCTGCGGGCGTTCCGCGCCTACCAGAAGCGCCTGGCCGGAGCGAGCGAACGCTCCCTCGCCACCGGCTCGGACCTGCCGGACGACCCCTCCGTCGTCTCCTACCTGGTCGCCGCGGCCACCGTCCTGGACATCCCCACCAAACAGCGCCTCCTCCAGGCCCCGGACACCGCGACCCGCCTGCGCGAGGAGCTGACGCTGCTGCGCCGGGAGACCGCCGTCATCCGGCACCTGCCCTCGCTCCCCGCGTCCGACCTGACCCGCGCCCCCACCCACCCCAACTGAACGAGGCTCCATCCCGGTGGCGAAGAAGCCGAAGAAACAGTCGGGCGGCACCCCCGCCACGGTCGCCCTGACCGCGGCGGGCACCGCTTTCACGGTCCACGCCTACGACCACGACCCGGCCTCCCCCTCCTACGGCGAGGAGGCCGCCCAGGCCCTGGGCGTCTCCCCCGACCGGGTCTTCAAGACCCTGGTCGCGGAGGTCGACGGCGAGCTGACGGTCGCGGTCGTCCCGGTGGCCGGCTCCCTGGACCTCAAGGCCCTGGCCGCCGCGGTGGGCGGCAAACGCGCCACGATGGCCGACCCGACGGCGGCGGAACGCACCACGGGCTACGTCCGGGGCGGCATCTCCCCCCTGGGCCAGCGCAGACGCCTGCGTACGGTGGTGGACGCGTCGGCCCGGTCGCACGCGACGATCTGCGTCTCGGCGGGGCGGCGGGGCCTGGAGGTGGAGCTGGCGGCGACGGATCTGGCGGACTTGACGGGGGCGGTGTTCGCGGAGATCGCGCGGGGGGCCTAGCCGCTCCGGGTCCGGCGCCTGAGGACAGACGGGGCCCGGCACAACGACCCCACACCCCAGCCCCTCCGGCACTTGAGGAGCGGGGCCCTGGGCAGAGCCCCGAAACCCCAGCCCCTCCGGCGCCTGAGGACAGACGGGGCCCGGCACAACGACCCCACACCCCAGCCCCTCCGGGCGTTGCGGCACATGCCCCCAGATGCCCAGGGGCACCTGCGCGACACCG
>NZ_JBEYKR010000120.1:0-21956 GCF_040703535.1 Streptomyces sp. NPDC007346 | reverse complement strand
CCGGCACCGGCTCGGCCTTCGGGCGGGGCAGGGCGCGCAGCGTGCGCGCGGTCCGCTCCAGCCACAGGTGCGCCCGCGCGGCGTCGCCGGCGTCGGGGCGGGAGAGGCAGAGCAGATGGGTCTCCCCGCGCTCGTGGTCCACAGCCACCAGGCGGTCGGCGAAGATCCAGCCGGCGTCGTCGGCCACCGAGGGACGGGCGAGCGGGGATCCGCAGTCCGCCCGCAACTCGTAGCCGAGATAGCCGACGTAGCCGCAGACGAAGTCGAACGGCAGATCGCGGGAGGGGATGCGGCGCCGCTCCAGCTCGTCGCGCAGATAGTCGAAGACGTTTCCCCTCACCTCGGTGGTGGCGCCGTCGGCGCCGGTCACGGCCACCGTCCCGGAACCGGCGCGGTAGCGGACGGTCTCGGACAGGGGGCCCGAGGCGTCGCCGAGGAAGGAGAAGCGCGACCGGCCGCGTTCCACGCGTGAGCTGTCGAGCCAGAAGGCGTGCGTGCCGGCGGAGAAGAGGTCGCGGAAGACCGTCTCGGTGTCCGGCTCCACCGCGAGGCGGCGGTGGTGCAGTTCGTACTCCGGGGCGGGTCGGGCGGATGCGCGCTCGGCCGGTACCGCAGCGGGGCGCGTAGGTCGCTTTCGCGGACCGGCTGTCGGCGCACCGCCTGGTGGGGTGCCGTCAGGCCGGGGACCGCCGGGCCCCGTGGGGTCGGTCGGTGTGCCGAGGGGCGTGTTCGTGGGGCCGGTCCGCAGCGCGGTCCTCGTCGGGCGCGGCGTACGGGGCCGGGAGACGGCGGCATGGAGGGGGCCGGCCACGGCGCGGGCGCGGGCGAGCCGCACGAAGTTGGCGATCAGCCGGTCGCCGTGCTCGGTGCAGGCGGACTCCGGGTGGAACTGCACCCCCCAACGCGGCAGTTGCCGGTGCCTCAGCCCCATCACCACGCCGTCCTCCGCCCAGGCGGTGGCCTCCAGTTGGGGCGGCAGCGGCTCGGCCACCGCCAGCGAGTGGTAGCGCACCCCGGTGAAATGCTGCGGGATGCCGGCGAACAGCCCCCGCCCCCGGTGGCGCACCGGGCTGAGCCAGCCGTGGCGCGGCTCCCACGCCTGCCGGACCCGGGCCTCACCGGCGAGTGCGAGCCCCTGGTGGCCCAGGCACACGCCCAGGACCGGCAGCGGGGATCGCGCCAGCAGCCCGGTCAGGTGCCCGAAGTCGCCCGGCACGCCGGGGTGTCCGGGGCCCGGTGAGACGACCAGCGCTTCGTACCCCGCCACGTCCGGTCGGAGCAGCACCGGATCGTCGTTGCTCACCACATCGGGCTCGGCCCCGGTGACCGTGGCGATCAGCTGGAACAGGTTGTAGCTGTAGGAGTCGTAGTTGTCCACGAGTAGGATCCGCATGGAGGCTCCGTTGGGTGGTCCGGGGAGATCGGGATGACCGGTGGTGCTCATACGCCCATGGCCAGACCTCCGTCGACGGGGACCACCGCTCCCGTCACATAGCCGGCCGCCTCGGACGCGAGGAAGGCGATGACGGCGGCGACCTCCTCCGGTTCGGCGGCCCTGCCCAGCGCGCTGCCGTCGACGATCCGTGCCCGCCGTGGCGCGGGCAGATCCTCGGTGAGCGCGGTGCGCACGAAGCCGGGCAGTACGACGTTGCAGGTCACGCCGTGCGGCCCCAGCTCGCGGGCGGCCGTGCGGCCGAGTCCGAGCAGGGCGGCCTTGGAGGCCGCGTAGTTGGTCTGTCCCGCCACGCCGAGCACGGCGGCGACCGAGGAGACGAGCACCACCCGGCCCCATCCGCCGTCGACCAGAGCGGGTGCGGCCCGCCGCAGGACGCGCCAACTGCCGGTCAGGTTGGTGTCGACGACGCGCTGGAAGGCCGCGGTGCCGGAGCGGATGAGGAGGTTGTCCTCGCGTGTGCCGACGTTGCAGATCACGATCTGGACCGGCCCCTGGCGCCGCTCGGCGCTCTCGAACGCCCGGTCCACGTCCGCCGACGAGGTCACGTCGCAGCGGACCGCGCCCAGGCCCTCGGGGGCGCCGCCGCCGCGAGAGGCGACGGTCACCCGGTGGCCCTGCTCGACCAGGGCGCGCGCGGTGGACAGCCCGATGCCCCGGCTGCCGCCGAAAACCAGCGCCGAACGCCCCGCCACCGTGGCGCAGTTGTCGGCGTGAGCGTCCGGTGCGCCGGCCGCCGAGGGGCCCGCGGGATGGTCCGGGGCTTCGGCGGTGCGCGTCGGGGCGGTGTGGTGGCGGTCGGACGTCATGGCAACGGCACCACCTTGTCGAGCGGTTGCATGAAGTTCAGTGCCACCGGGACCGCGTCGGGATGGAGGCCGGCGGCCTTCGACAGCACCTGCCCCGGCCCGGTGTCCACGACGGTCTCCACACCGGAGTCGAGAACGGCGCGCATCGCCTCGTTCCACCGCACGGGTGCGGAGAGCTGCCGCAGCAGATCGGTGCGCAGCTCGCCGGGGTCCGTGCTCGGGCGGCCCGTGCTGTTCAGGAGTACGGGCACGGCCGGTGCGACCGGCCCGAGCGCTTCGAGCGCCGGGGCGAGTTCGTCCTGCACCGGGTCCATCAGAGGTGAGTGCGAGGCCACCCCGGCGGTCAACTTCCGTACGCGCGCCGGGTCGTCCGCGGTGGGAGCCTCGGCGGCCCGCGCGGTCACCCAGCGCACGGCGGCCTCGTCGCCCGAGACCACGGTCTGGCGTGGCCCGTTGAGGCAGCCGACGACGGCCGTTCCCGCAGCGGCCGGGCAGTCTGCGCACCACTGGGCCACGCGCTCCGGGTCGACGCCGCTGATCGAGGCCATCAGCGCCGGCCGGCGGCGCGACTGCTCCGCCATCAGCCGGGCACGGCGGGCCACCAGCACCAGTGCCTCCTCGAAGGCGATGGACTCGGCGGCGACGAGCGCCGCGAAGTGGCCCAGGCTGTGGCCGCCGATGAAGGCGGGCGGAGCCAGCCGCTCGCCCAGGTGGGCGCGCAGCGCGGCGCTGCCGGCCAGCGCCGTCGCCACGACCGCCGGGTGCGAGATCTCCGGCGGTGCCAGCTCGGACACCGTGCCCGCGCGGCAGAGTCGGGCCAGGTCGAGCCCCACGGCCTTCTCCGCGCGCTCCAGCACCTCGACCGCGACCGGGAACGCACGGCACAACCGGCGTGCCATGGCCGGGAGATGGGATCCGGCGCCGGGAAACACCAGCGCGTAGCGGCCGGCCGAGAGCGAGGGCAGCGGCGTCATACGCGCACCTCCTGCCACAGCCGGGCCATGTGCACCTTGCCCGAACCGGTCCGAGGCAGCCTTTCGGTCAGATGG
Source organism: Streptomyces sp. NPDC007346 (assembly GCF_040703535.1). Lineage (NCBI taxonomy): Bacteria > Bacillati > Actinomycetota > Actinomycetes > Kitasatosporales > Streptomycetaceae > Streptomyces > Streptomyces sp. NPDC007346. The sequence goes on along the minus strand of NZ_JBEYKR010000120.1, from coordinate 18,645 downwards.
AAGCGGGTGGGCACCTTGTACGAGGAGAGCAGCCGTGCGAGATGGCGCCGCAGCTCGATCTCGGTGACGGCCGGCTCGGCCGCGACGAACGCGACGAAGGAGTCACCGGTTCGCCCCGGCACCGCGGGGGCCGCGCTCACCCGGCACTCGCTGACGCCGGCCATGCGGGAGATGGCCCGCTCGACCTCGTCCGGGTCGACCTTCCGGCCGGCCACCGTGATGCGGCGGTCGGTGCGGCCTTGTACCTCCACCAGCCCGGGACCGGGCAGCCGACCGGTGTCACCGGTGCGGAACCAGCCCTCGCGCAGGGCCGCCGGGCCGAGCTCCGGCAGCCCCCAGTAGGCGACCTCGGCACCCTCCTGGCGCAGATGGAGATCGCCGGTGGTGTCCGGGCCGGGGTCGGTGAGCCAGTTGCCGTCCTCGTCGGACAGGCGGGCCGCGACGCCCGGCATCAACCGCATCGGTCCGTCGGGATCGTCCGAGGCGAAGGCGATCTGGCCGAACTCGGTCGCCCCGTACTGGTCGCGCAGGGGGACGCCGACGCGTTCTCGCCAGGCGCCCGCCAGCTCACGCGGCAGCGGTTCTCCGGCCGAGAGACACAACCGCAGGCCGGGGGCCTCCAGCCGCTCGCCGCAGTCGAGCAGGGCCCGGTAGAGGAAGGGCACGCTCTGCATCGCGGTGGCGCCGCTCTCCCGCAGCGCACGGGCCAGTGTGGCCGGTGTGGGCGGATGGGGGGCGAACACCAGGGTGGCCCCGGTCAGAAGCACGGGCAGCAGGGCGGCACCGAAGGCGTACGCGTGGTGCAGCGGTGTGGTGCACAGCACCCGGTCCTCGCGGACGTACCCGGCGCTCGCGGCGAAGGCGGCGGAGTTGGCCAGCGTCACCGGCCAGCTCTTGCCCACCACCTTGGGCAGTCCGCCTGTGCCCGAGGTGACCAGGCCGATGTACGCGGGCGCCCCGGCACGGTCCGTGGAGCCGTCGCCCCCGGCGGTGGCCGGCCGACCGCGGTCGGAGGCCCCCGCGGGCGCCCCGGCGGCCGAAGCGCCGTACCAGCGGCCGACGCCGCCCAGCTCGGCGACCTGGCGCCGTTCGGCGTCGGTGGCGCGGGCGTCGTAGAGCACGACCTCCGCAGAGTTGGCGAGCAGCGCGAGCAGCGTTACCGCGGTGTCGGGGTGGTTGCCGGCGAGCAGGCCGGTCCGGGTCCGCCCGCCCGCGGGCGGGTGGAGCGCGGGGCGGGCGAGCTGGACGCGGTCGTACAGCTCGGCCCAGGACAGGGTGGCGCTCTCGTGCTCCAGCGCCGCCCGGTCGCCGTCCCTCCGAGCGCGCTGCCGCAGCAGCTCCAGCAGATCCGGCGGGGCGGGTGCAGGGCCGGCGGACCCGGTGGTGTTCGCGGGGGTGCGGCCGGGTGTGGTCATGCGCCGCCTCCCGCCACCACGGCCAGCCGGGATCCTCCGCCGGCCAGCTCCATGCCCCGGGTGCCGCGCGAGGCCCGCCACCGGGCCAGGGCGGCGAACGGCGCGGTGACGTCGGCGCCACGGCCGTCCGTCGAGCCCGCCGGGTCGTCCCCGCGGACGGCCGGATGGCTGCCGCCCGGACGCCAACCGGTCACCCCGCCCCAGCTGTTGACCGACCCGCCGCCACCGCCACCGCCGCTGCCGAGAATCGCGGCGGCGGTGGTCAGCAGGGGTACGGACTCGTCGTCGGGCGTGGCGGGCCGCGGCCAGTGCGCGGCGGCCACCAGCACACTGCGGCACCGCCCGGAGCGCACCATCAGCGCGGCGTAGCCGAGCGCGTCGACGCCGGCGGCAGCGCCGGTGAGCGTCACCGCGTGCCCGTCGAGATCGAGGGCGATGCTCAGCTCGCCGGTGAGCGTGTGCGGCGAGTAGTGCAGGAAGCACTCCGGCGCCAGCCAGCGTGGGCCCGGCCCGGCCAGCACCTGGGCTATGTAGGTACCGGTCGCGGCGGTGGCGCCGTTGGAGGCGGTCACACAGCCCATGGTCCGTACCTCGTCGGGGGAGAGCCCCGCCTCGGCGACGGCGGTCTCGGCGGTGGCCAGCAACGCGGGGCGCAGCAGGTCCCGCACGGCCAGCGGGGTGCGCGGTAACTCCTCGGTCCGCCGGGGCAGTCGGGGCACGGGCACCGGCGCGGAGCGAACGGTGAGCCCCACGAGGCCCACGGGCGCCCCGGCAGCTCCCCGCACGGAGGTACCCCGCGCCGGGGAGCGGCTCACGGAGAGGTCGGTCGCGGGGGTGTCAGTCACGGCTGAACACCACCGCCACGTTGGAACCGCCCAGTCCGCAGGAGATCGTCATGCCGACCGACGGCGGTGCCGGTGTCGCCCGGTCGCCGAGGTTCAGATGGTCCCAGCGCGGATCGCGGTCCTCCAGGCCCAGCGTGGGCAGGACCTCCCCGCGTGCCAGCGTGAGTACGGTCATGATCGCCTCCACGGTGCCCGCGGCGCCCTGGCAGTGCCCCAGGGCGGCCTTGGTGCTCACCACCGGAACCTTCGGCAGCCGGTCGCCCAACACCTGCTCCAGCGCCTGGATCTCGGCGATGTCGCCGTGCCGGGTGCCGGCCGCGTGAGCGTTGACGTAGTCGAGCAGGCCCGGTTCGGTCCGGGCGTCGGCGAGCGCGCGCCGTACGGCCTTGGCGACGCCCTCGTGGTCCGGACGCGCGGCCTGACTCGCCTCGTTGCTGCTGCCCCACCCCCGCAACCGGGCGTAGCCGGGGGCGGTGGCGGCCGTCGCCCGCTCCAGGACGATCGCGGCGCCGCACTCGGAGATCCGGATGCCGGCGCGGCGGGTGCTGAACGGGCGGCAGCCGCGCGGATTGAGGGTCCGCAGCGAAGCGAGCCCGTGGAAGGCGGTCTCGGTGACGGTGTCCACGCCACACACCACGACGCGCTCCACGACGCCGTCCCGCAGCAGATCCGTCGCGACCCCCAGCGCGGTGGCGCCGGCGGCGCTGGCGTTGCCCACCTGCACGACGGGGCCGTCGACGAAGGGGGCGCCGTAGGGTTCCCAACCGGCGTCCGGCGAGGGCCTGGCGCCCTCGGCCCAGGCACGCCAGGCCTCGGTGCCGGGGCAGCCGCCGCTGTCGGTGCTGCCCAGGACCAGCGCGGTCGGCACCTCCCGGGCGCCGGCGCCCTCCCGCGCGTCGGCGAGCGCGGCCGTGACGGCCCGGTGCAGCAGGTACGGCAGCCTGGCCGCGTCGCCGGGGGCGGGTACGCCGGGCTCCTCGGGCACGAAGCCGGCGATCCGCGTGCCGGTGCGCGAGACGTCGAAGTGGGTGACCTCGCGGAACTCGCCGTCGCCCGTGCGGCAGACACGCCACAGGGCCTCCGTGCCCACGCCGCCCGGGGTCAGCACCCCGAGTCCGGTCACCACGGGGGCGCGATCGGCGTCGGCTCCCCTCTCCGCGACGCCGGCGCCCTCGGCTCGCGGGGTCGCCGCTCCGGCGGTACTCACGGCGACTCCGCGGGTGCGTGGCCGTGGGCGTCGAGGTAGCGGACGAGTGCGTCGACGGAGTCCGCGATGTCCCACAGCTCTCCGTCGGCGATGCGCTCGACCGCGAAGTCCCGTTCCAGTTCGGCGAGTACGACGACGATGTCCAGGGAGTCGATGCCCACGTCGTGGAACTTCTCGCCGCGGTCCAAGACGTGGGCGAGCTGGGCGCCGATCCGCGCGCCCAGACGGTCGCGCACCAGCGCTTCCGTCCGGTCGGCGGCCGGAGCCTGCCGGTCGTCCTGCATAGTCTCTCCTCTTCCGTGCCCGGTGTCCCTCCGGCTGTCGCCGGTCGCGCGTCCGAAGTCCTGCGTACGGCGTCCCGCGTCGGTGCCCGCTGCCTCCGCGCCCGGCGTCGTCACGTCCGGTGTGCCGCGGGCCGTCCGCTCAGCTCCCGCCCGGCGTCGGGCCACCCGAAGCCGGCGCTGTGCAGGTGGATGTCGTGTCGGGTCGCCACCGCCGCCGCGTAACCGGACAGCCGCGCCGGTACGGTCCGCACCGACCAGCCGTCCAGATCTCGCGGCCCGGCGACCATCAGCCCTCCGTGCTCGTCCAGCCGTGCGCCGATACGGGCCAGCGCGGTGCCCAGCCCGAGCTCGGCCGCCTTGGCGTACGCCTCGGCGCAGGCCCACGCGGTCAGCACCGCGGGCCGGGCGCGGCCGGCCGGCAGTGTCCGCCACCGGTCGTGGTCGGCGGGCGCGAACACCCGCCGCGCCAGCGCACCGAGATCACCGGCCGCCCTGCCCGCCTCGACGTCCACACCCACGCGGTGCTCGCCGTGCGCCACCGTGACCGCGGCCAACTCGGCCGAGTGCGACAGCGAGAGGGCCAGATCCACGCCGGGCAGTGCCAGCCGTACCGGTCCGTGGTCGGCCGCGCCGCACCGGGGGCAGGCCACGCACAACGGAACCCGGTCCGGCCGCAGCCCCAGCCCGCGGCCCAGCATTCCTCGCAGCACCCCGCGGGCGACGGTGAACCGGGCGCGCGCCACATCCGTCATCCCCGCGCCCCGCGACCGTTCCTCGGGGCTGAGCAGCGAGGCGTAGCTGCGCGCCGAGCCGGGGGTGACGCGCTGCTGCCAGAGCCGGGCCCGCCCCGGTCCCGGCAGGACCACGCGGGCGTCGGGCCCGTTCACGGGTCCCCGTCCAGCTTCAGCAGGTGACAGATCTCCTCGACGGTCTCCGCCGCGCTCTGGCCGGAGGTGTCGAACCAGTGCCCGATCCGGGGCGTCTCCTCGCGGAAGGCGGTGTCCAGCGCGTCCGCGCTCCAGCCGCCCTCGCCGTACGCCTGGTGGGTGCGGGCCGCGTCGCGTGCGCCGACCACCTCCGCGCGCGGCGCCAGGACGACCACGTGCACGGTGAGGGTGTCGCCGAGCATGGCGACGAACTCCTCCAGATGGCCGCCGAGGATGTTGTCCTCGGCGATCACCAGGAAGCCCTCGGCCGCGTAGGAGCGGGCCAGATACGCCAGGTGGCGCAGTCTCAGCCCGTACTGGAGCAACGCCTGCGGCTCCCGCGCCGGGGACATCTCGACCCGGCCGGAGACCACCATGCGCCGCAGCACGTCACCCTCGATCAGCACGGCGCGGTCGTGGCGCCCGGCGAGCAGCGCGCCCACGGTGGACTTGCCGCTGCCGGGGATGCCGGTGACCACCACCACGGGCGCGGAGGAACCGGATCCGGGGCCCGAGGCGGCGGGCGCGGGCGTACTCACGAGACCGACGCCTTCGTACGGGCGCGGTCGGCGGAGCCGTGGTGGACCTGCCACTGGAGCGGTTCGTCGCGGAAGGTCAGCACCTCCACCACCGCGCGGTTGACCAGCGGCTCGACCTTCTGGAAGGAGCGCTTGACCACCTTGGTGCCCCGCTCGCCCAGGCCGTCGGGCAGGTGCTGCTTGATCTGCTCGAAGAGCAGCCACTGCCGGCCCTTGCGGTTCTTGGTGACGCGCTCCACGTAACTGGGCCTGATGCCGTACTTGTTGGCGAAGTGCCGCAGGGTGTCCTCGGTCCAGGCGTCGCTCCACCGCAGCATGAAGTAGGGCAGGTCGGTGAGGGCGAAGGGCGGCGGCATCCGGTAGGTGATCACCGAACCGGGCTCGAACCAGACCGTGCCGCCCGCGTCCAGCACCCGCTGGCTGAAGTCCAGGTGTTCACGGGTGGTGAGCAGGCCCTCGTCCATCCCGCCGACCTGCTCGAAGACCGAGCGGCGCACGAGCGCGCAGTGGAACTCGATGATGTCGCACCGCTGGCGACGCAGCTCCTTCTCCGGCACCTCGGTGACGTGTTTCATGAAGTAGCGCTGGGTCTGCTTGAACTCCCGGGTGCCCCAGACACCGGAGAACTCCATGTCGCCACCGGCCATGTGGACCACCTGCTCCTCCAGCGGTCCGTGCAGATAGAGCGGGCCGACCATGGCGGCGTTCTCACTGTCCGCGCAGGCCACCAGTGGTTCGAGCCAACCGGGCGTGTAGTCCACGTCGTTGTCGAGGAAGACCACGTACTCGCTCGTGGCGAAGCGCAGTCCCACGTTTCGCGCGCAGTTGGGCGAGACGTACTTGTTCAGACGGATCGCGGTGAAGCCCAACTCGTCGCCGAGCCGCTTGAGCCGTTCCCACCGGTCCCGGGGCGAATTGACGTCTACGTACACCACGTCGCAGGGGAGTTCCGTGTGCTCGTAGAAACTCCTGAGCGACTCCTCCGCGTAGGAGAAGCGCTCCCGGCTGGTGATGATGGCCGTTACACGGGGCGAGTTGTCCATGTCTGCTCCAGGTTCACCGGGGGAGAGGGTGGGCGCGTACGGGGCTCCGTCGCGGCGGGGTTCCAGGCCGACCTGTGGCTCAGTCGCCTCGAACGGTGATCAGCGAGTAGTGGCCGTAGGTGGGCAGGGCCACGCACTCCCCGAAGCCTGACTCCGCGAGCAGCGAGGCCAGTTCGGGCAGGGTGCGCAGTCGGCCGCCGGTCATCACGGCCAGGGCCAGCGAGTAGCCGGCCGCCGCGTCCGAACCGTGCCGGGAGTCGTCGAGCAGAACCTGGTGGATCAGGAGCCGCCCGTCGGGTGCGAGCGCCTTGCGGGCCCGGCCGAGCAGGGTGCGGCAGCCCTCGTCGTCCCAGTCGCTGAGGACGTCGGCGAAGAGCACCCGGTCCTGCTCACCCGGCCAGGGCTCGCCGAACATGTCGCCGGCCCGCAGCCGTACGCGCCCGGTCAGCCCCGAGTCCTCGATCAGCCGGACGGCCTGGCGCTCCACCACCGGCAGGTCCAGCACCTGTGCGGTCAGCCGTGGATGGCGTCCGGCGAGGGCGAGTGAGTACGTGCCCACGCCGCCGCCGATCTCCAGCAGACGGGTGCAGCCGCTGAGATCGAGGTGGGCGGCGAGCGCCGCCGCCGGTCCGGCGGAGTGCGCGTGCATGGCGCGGGCGAACAGCTCGCCGTGGTGGCGGGAGCGGTTGTGGGTGTCCCAGATTCCCTTGCCCCGGTAGCCGTACGGCGTCCCCTCGGTCACCAGGGTGCGGACGGCGGTGCAGCGCTCGTCCCAGCCGAGCCGGAGCATCGGGCCCCAGTGGCGGGCGGTGCCCGGCAGCAGGAAGGCCTGTGCCGTGGCGGTCGGGTGGAACGCGCCGCCGTGCACGACGAGCAGCCCCTGCGCCGCAAGGGCGTTCAGCAGGACCGCGGTGCCGTGCGGGTGCAGTCCGCGGTCCGACGCCAGCGCGGCGGCGGACGACGGTCGCTCGGCCAGCGCGGCGAACAGTCCGAGGCGGTCGGCCACGGCCACCGCGGCGAGCCGGTACTGCGACGCCAGCACATCCATCATCAGGGCGTCGTCGGGAGGCGCCGCCTCCGCTTCACCCACAGGCAGCAGCGGGCTGTCGGACGTCATCGGGTGCCGGCCTCCGCGATGCGAGAGGAAAGGGTTTCGACGAGCTCCCGGACGGTGGTGTAGCGCATCGGGTCGATGTCGTCGTTCTCGAAAGTGAGATCGTGTTTCTGCTCGAAATGGCTGAAGACATAGGCCATGACGATCGAGTCCAGCTCCAGGACGGAGACCGGGTCGTCCAAAGCGATTTTCGCAGCGCGGTCCGATGCGGTATCGCACTGCTCCACCAGGACCGTGCGGATTTCCTGAAGAATTTCGCCGTCCGAACCCATACCACTGCTCTCCTCATCGAAAGCGAACAATGATTCACCGGTGCGCCGGACAGGTCGGCGCGGCCGGACGTGACCAGACGCTATGCCCGGACGGGGATGCTGTCAACGGTTTCCTAAAATCTTGGAATTGCGGTAGGAAACGCCTTTCAGGCCCCATGGTATTTAACTCCACAGGGCCTTGTGAATGGTGTTCAGTGACTCGTCCGATTACCCGAGGGGAGATATATCCAGCTTCTCCAGAGGCATTCCCGCGCCGAAGCACCACTGCGTCTCGCCGAGCAGTCGCCGCGTGATGTGCGCACCGTCCGCGTCGACGGCCGGCGGGCGCTCGCTCCCGTGCCAGCGGTGCATCTCGTCCAGCAGCCCGTCCAGGCTGTCGGCGAGCAGCGAGATCTCCTCGTGCGCGACGCCGTAGACGCCTTCGGCCTGGAAGCGGTGCAGGCCCATCATCAGCAGCCCGAGCTTCTGGGCCCGCGCCGCCGCGGTCAGCGCGGCCGTGGAGACCCGCCGCACGGACTCCTGGTCGGCGTCGGCGAGCGCGTGGCCGAGCAGGAACAGCTGCGGCTGGATGTCGCCGAGCACCAGGACGTCCATGCCCTTGGCGACCAGGGTCGACAGCGGCCCACCGGACCACACCCGGCCGTGCAACGCCCGCAGTTCGGCGATGTCCTCGGCCAGCGCGGGCAGCGAGGAGGGGAGCAGCGCCTCGGCCATCTCCTCGGCACTGCGGGCGTGCGGTGGCGCGATGTCCTCGACCAACGCGACGCGCGAGCAGGACCGCCGCAGCTCGTCATCGACCTCGACGGTCCGGCGGTAGCCCTCGGCGGCCGGCGCGTCGGTGTCCAGCAGGTGCAGGCCCCCCTCGTTGAGCCGGTGAGCGAGCACCATGTGGTGGTGGAAGTGCTCCCGGCCCTGGTACTGGTCGCCGGCCCAGTGGTAGCCGTCGGGCATCAGCACCACCGGCGCGCCGGCCTCCAGCGTCTCCGCGACCAGCGGCCACTGCCGCGCGCCGTCGCCGAACTCGGTCAGATGCCAGCGCGCTGTGCACGCGGGGAATTCGCTCATCGGCCCGAACCACGTGCCGCGCCGCACCAGCTCCAACGGTACGGCCAGGCCCTGGGCGATCTCCCTGCTCCCGTAGCCGTGTCCCACCAGCACCGCCTCGACCGAGCGCAGGAAGCAGCCGAGCCCGTCGAGCCCGATGTTCTTCCAGCCCAGGGCCACCGTCGGGTCGAAGGCGTACTCGGGCGCGCGCGGTGTCGCGGCCCGGGGTGCGGGAATGTGGTCGCTCACGTCGTCCTCCTCGTGTTGCGCAGTACGGTCGCCATCAAGGTCAGAGTCGGGTTGTGCGCCCCGGAGCCGGGGAAGAGGCTGCCGTCGGCCGCGAAGACGTTGTCCATGCCGTGCAGCCGCCCCTCGCCGTCGGTGGCGCCGCTGTGCGGATCCCGGCTCATGCGCATCCCGCCGAGCGTGTGGAAATTGCCCGGCACGAAGGCCGGCTCGTCGGGGAAGGCCGCCGAGCGCGTCTCGGGCAGGGCCGCGACGGCGTCGGCGCCGGCCGCGCGCAGCAGCCGCGCGAGCCGGGGCAGATAGAAGCGCTGGGCCGTGGTCTCGTGTCGGTGCGGAGCCCAGCGGATACGGGGCACGGGCACGCCCCGCCAGTCCCTCAGCCGCGGGTCCAGCGTCACCGTGTTCTCCCGCTGGGGTACGTCCTCGCCGTGCATCTGGACCCCCAGCAGCCGGTCGCGCAGCGGGCTTTGGCCCATCAGGCGCTTGAACGCCGCCCCGTACGGCACCTCGGTCAGCTCCGGAAGCAGCCGCCGGTAGACGCGGCCCTCGGCCACCCGCCCCAGTGGGGTGGAGCCGAGCTCGACCACCCCGCCGCGGAAGTAGGGCAGCCCCGCGGCCTGCGCGGCGGCACGGGCACCGGGGTGGTCGGGGTCGGCGAAGTCGTCCAGCGCGTGGGTGATGTTGCGTCCGTGTTCCCCGCGTACCCGCTCGGAGGCGAACAGCCCGTAGGCGACCGAGTACCAGTGGAACATCAGATACCGTCCCACCAGCCCGCCCGGGTCAGGGAGTTCGGAGAGCAGCGCCAGCCGGCAGCTCTCCACCGCCGACCCGGCCAGGACCACCCGGCGGGCGGGCAGCTCGTGCTCATGACCGTCCGCGTCGCGCCACACCACCGAGCGGGCACGGCGGCCGTCGTACCGGACCCGGGTCGCGGTCGCCAGCGCGATCACCTCGGCACCGGCCAGCACCGCCCGCCGTAGCGGCACCAGCGCACTGCCGCGCGACTGGTTGGGGCAGCCGTACCCGCAGCAGGCCCCGCAGTCGAAGCAGGCCGGGCGGCCGCCGTAGGGACGCGAGTTGGCGGCCATCGGCATCGGGAAGGGCCGCAGCCCCAGGGTGCGGGCCGCGGCGGCGATGCGCAGCGAGGAGGACTGGTCCGGCCCCGGGGGCATCGGGAAGTCGCCCCCACGCGGCGCATGCCGCAGGGTGGGGGAGTCCGGCAGCAGCGCCAGCGACCCCTGGACGCCGAGGATCTTCTCCATCTCGTCGTAGTAGGGGGAGAGTTCGGCGTAGTCGAAGGGCCAGTCGACCACGTCGGCGTCGGGCAGCGGGCCGAGCAGCGAGCGCTTGGCGAAGTCCAGGTCCCACAGGCGCGGGGTCTTGGCGTCCCAGTGCACCGAACCACCGCCCACGGTGGCCGGCAGCGCGTTGACGAAACCGGTGTGGCGACCGCCGCCGGGTCGGCGCTCCTCGTAGACCCGGGGCTCGGCCAGCACATCGGGGTACTCGAAGCCCCGTATCGGCCCCTTGACCTCGTCGGAGGAGAAGCGGTGCGAGGGGGCCGGGGCGGCGAGGTCGTCGAAGTGGCTGGGGCCGCGTTCGAGCACGGTGACGTCCCAGCCGGCTTCGGCGAGCACCATCGCGGCCACCGAGCCGCCGGGGCCGCTGCCGACCACCACCGCGCGCTCAGCCATCGTCGCCGCCCAGGACCACCTGGCGCGCGGCGGCCGTGAAGTCCCGCAGGAGCGCGGCGGTCTCGTCGCCGTACGGGGCGGGAGCGCGGCCGGTTCCGGTGCCCGTGCCGGTGGTGCGCTCGGAGTGCGCCGTGCGACCGGTCGGGTGCTCCACGGTCAGGGGGGTGGCCCCGGTGCTGCGGCCGGAGGCCGGGCGCCCCCGGTAGACCGGGTCGCCGTAGGTCCCCTCGATGGCGTGGTCGAAGAGCAGACCGCGGAAGGCGTGCGCCCGAGGGTCGCGCAGCGCGCGATGGCGCACCTCGACGTCGGCGGCGGCGAAGTCCCCGTCGGCGAGCCGGTCGAGGAGAGCCGTGCCGTCGCGGTAGGCGGCCTGCAACTGCCGTACGCGGAGCAGCCATCCGTGCCGCTGTTCCGGCGAGAGCGGTACGTGGGCGCTGCCGGAGCCGACGGCGTAGATCAGCGGCGGGTCGACGCGGAAGGCGCCGAGCAGCCGGTCGGCGTACCGGACCGCGTCCGCCTCGCGCGCGCCGGGCTCCCGTTCGCCGGGCAGATCCGTCGGCCCCGGAACGAGGAGCGCCATCGCCTCCCGCACCACCTCCGCTCGGGCCGGGGTGAAGTGAAGCCACGTCAACTCTTCTATTTCTGTACTGATTTGAGGATAATCAACCGGTACGTCCATGCTCTTCCCCTTTGGCTGAAGGAGATCCGTATGAGGCAGACCGAGACCGACTCGCCCCAGGGAGCCGCGCGCTCCGGCGGCGCCGCCACCGCGTTCACCGTCGCCCGCGGCCTCTTCGGCGCTCGGGTACCGGACTTCACCGGGAGCCACGACGTGGAGGTACACAGCCTGGTCTCGTCCGACCACGTGCCGCTCTACCTCTTCGCGGTGAAGTCGCTGGCCCGGTGCTGGCCGGAGGTCACGCCCGTCGTGCACGACGACGGCACGCTCACCGCCACCGACACGGCGCGGCTCAAGCGGCTCGTCCCCGGCGTACGCGTCATCGGGCGCGCGGAGGCCGACGCCCGGGTGGCCGAGCTGCTGGCGGATCACCCGGTGCTCGCCGCCGTGCGGCGGAACAACGTGCGCATCCTCCAGCTGGTGGACTACTTCCTGCTCGCCGAAGCCCGGTCGGTGGTGAGCATGGACAGCGACGTGGTCTTCCTCGACCGCCCGCGGCGACTGATCGAATGGGCCGCCGCACCCGTGCGGGAGCGCCCCGCCTTCCTCTACTCGCCCGAGTTCGGCTGGGAGCCGCAGGGTGTGCACTGGATAGCCGACCACCTGCCGGGCGTGGCCCATGTGCCCTACATGTGCTGCGGATTCTCCGCCGTGGACCGGGTCCGCTTCTTCGACGCCGACTTCCTGGAGAACACCCTGGCCGGGCTGCCCCGCGAGATCAGCTTCGCGCCGCGCTACGTGACGCAGATGTCCTACTCGCTGCTCGGCGGTCGGCTCGGCACCGCGTCCCAGAGCCTGGAGGAGCCCTACCGGTCGGGCCGCCTGGAGTGGCTCCCGGACCGGGAAGACCGTGTGATCTGCCACTACTTCGCCTCCCATGAACGTTCCACGGCGCTGGACAACCTGACCGAAGAGGCACCGCTGCTCACTCGCGCGATCGGGCTGCCCGCCGCCGGCTGAACCGGGCGGTGCGTGCCGCCCCGGCGGCGGCACGCACCGTGCTCACAGCGGCACTTCCGAACCGCCCGCGGCGGCGGACGCGTACGCGCACTCCACGACCCGGGCGGTCTCGACGATCTCCGTCGCCGGCCGGTGCCAGGAGGCGGGATCGGCGAGCACCTGGCGGAACTCGCGGTACATCGGCGGAAACCACTCCAGGTGGGTCTGGTCCTTGCTCGGGGAGACCAGGTTCCGCCGGTAGGTGCTCCCGCCCACGGTGCCCTCGACCACTCCGTCGTCGATCCGCAGCCGTCCGCCGGACCCGTGCACCGCGTAGTGGTTGGAGCGCACGCCGCTGATCCAGCTCAGCGCGATCTCGCAGTACGCGTCGCCGAAGTCCAGCCGCACCTGGGCCTCCTCGTCGACCGCCAGCGGGTCGCCGCCGGCCCGGCCGACCGTGCAGGAGACCGTCTTGGGCGGCCTGCCGAACAGCCGCAGAGCCATGTAGACGCAGTGGGTGCCGTGGTCCAGCAAAATCCCGCCGCCCGCCAGTTCACGCGAACGGCGCCAGTCGGGCGCGAACCCCGCGACACCGCGGGCGTGGCGGTCGCGCAGGATCCGGAAGACCGCCGACTCCAGCCGCCCGATCCCCGCCTCCTCCACCGCGGCCGACAGCTCCCGCATCACCGGCGACGTCCCGTAGTTGTGGAACGGGAAGAGCAGCCGTCCGCGCGAACGCGCCAGCTCCACCAGGCCGCGCGCCTCCTCACCGGTGACCGCGACCGGCTTCTCGCAGATCACATGGGCCCCGGCGGCGAGCGCCGCCCTGGTCTGGGGTACGTGGAACACCGGCGGGCTGCAGATGTCCACCACGTTCAGCGAGGCGCCGGTCGGCGATGCGAGCAGCTCCTCCAGCGAGGCGAACACGCGCCCTCCGTCCAGCAGTCCGGCCGCCCGCGCCCGGCTCCGCGCGCCCGGCTCCACCACGGCGACGACGTCCGCGCCGGCCACCGAGCGGTAGCCGGCGAGCCGTGCGCCGCCGGAGGTGCCGAAGCCCGAAAGGGCCACCTTCAAAGGGGTGCTCACGCCGCGCCTCCCGTCGTCCGGGCGGGCGGCCGTGCGCCGCCCGCGTCCACCAGCCGCGCGTGCACCGCCGGCGCGGCGGCGATCAGGTCACCGGCCGCAGGTTCGAAGGGCGTACCGCCCCAACCGGTCACCACGCCGCCGGCCTCCTGGACGAGCAGCGCACCCGGAGCGGTGTCCCACACCTCGATGCCGAACTCCAGATAGCCGTCGTAGGCACCGCACGCCGTGCGGCACAGACCGACCGAGGCGCTGCCCGGCTCGCGGATCTCGAAGCCGCCCCGCAGCAGGCTGTCGGCGACCGAGCGCTGCGCCTCGCGCACCACCCCCGCCGTACCGAAACCCGTACCGGTCAGTGAGCGTCCGGGCGCCTCCCGCGTCACCGCTATCCGCCGTCCGTCGCGGTACGCGCCCTGCCCGGCGAGGGCGGTGAACCGTGCGCCGGAATCCGGCAGCACGACGCAGGACAGGACCGTCACGCCCTCCTCGACCAGCGCGAGGGCGACCGCGTAGTCCGGCAGCCCGCGCAGGTAGTTGGTGGTGCCGTCCAGCGGGTCGACGATCCAGCACGGAGCGCCCGGGAACACGTCGGCGCCGGCCTCCTCCGAGATGACACCGAACCCCGGGGTGCGTTCGCGCAACACGTCGAGCACCAGCCGTTCGGCGGCGGTGTCGGCGTCGCTGACCAGCGAGTCGTTCTTCTTGGTCGCCACCTCGTGGCGGGAACCGCGCCGCCGCAGCAGCTCGTCGGCCGCCCCGGTGGCCGCCTCCTCGGCGACCGCCAGCAGGGCGGCCGGATCGAGTGCGTGGCTCATCGGTCCTCCCCGGTGGAGTTGAGGACCTCGCAGATGATCCCCACCGCCGTCTCGGCCTGCTGCGGGCCGATCGCCAGCGGTGGGTAGAGCCGCAGGGTGTTGCCGCCGAGCATGACCAGCACCCCGGCCTCCATCAGCTGGAGGTAGACGCGCTGCACCAGGCTCTTGGGCGCCGGCTCGCGGGTCTGCTTGTCGATCACCAGCTCGATCCCGATGGCCAGGCCCGCGCCGCGTACGTCACCGACGAGCGGGGCGGTCTCGGCCAGCGGCCGGAGCGCGGCGAGCATCTCCCGCCCGCGCTCGGCGGCGTTCTCCACCAGCTTGTCCTGGACCAGGATGTTCGTGGTCGTACCCACCGCGCGGCATGCCATGGGGAAGGCGCCGAAGCTGGACGAGCTGGCGCTCGGTTCGGAGAAGGGCTCGGCCGCCATGGTCCGCGCGGAGGCGATCACCCCCGTCACCGGGTAGCCGCCGCCCATGCCCTTGCCGACGGTCAGCACGTCGGGCCGGACGTCCTCGTGCTGGTAGGCGAACGGGGCGCCGGTCCGCCCGAAACCGGTCATCATCTCGTCCGAGATCAGCAGCGCGTCGAATTCCTCGGCCACCTCGGCGAGCGCGGAGAGGTAACCGGGCGGAGGCACGACGTTCCCGGAACGTCCCTGCACCGGCTCCACCACGATCGCGGCGAGCGCGCCGGTGCTGTTCTCCTTGATGACGTCGCGGGCGTGGTCGACGCAGGCGAACCCGCACTCGGGCGCCCGGAGTTGGAAGGGGCAGCGGTAGCAGTTGGCGTACGGCGTGGAGAAGTAGCCCGGCGGCAGCGGTCCCAGCCCCGAGCGCGCGCCGGCGGTGAGCGCCAGCGAGCCCATCGTCTTGCCGTGGAAACCGCCCCAGAAGGACAGGAACTCGTGTTTGCCGGTGACCGACTTGGCCAGCCGCAGCGCGGCCTCCACCGCCTCGGTGCCGCCGCTGTAGAGCTGGATCGTGTCCAGATCCTCGGGCAGGAAGTCCCGCAGAACACGGACCATCTCCAGCCGCGCGGGCGTCCCGAAGGCGCCCGCGGTCGCCCGCCCGAGCTCCTGTGCCATCGCCTCGACGTAGCGCGGTTCGGCGTGGCCCAGGGAGTTGACGCCACCGGCGCCCTGGAGGTCGAGGACCCGGTTGCCGTCGACGTCCGTCAGCTCGGCCCCGTCGGCGGACTCCACACAGAGCCGGGAGAGCAGCATGACCGCCTGGAGACCCGGGCCGATGACTTCCTGCTCCTCGGCCCAGTGGCGCTCGGTGGCCGTACGCGGGTGGCGCATGCCCCAGCCGTGGTCGGCGCCCGCGGGCGCTCCGGGCGCGGGGGCTCCGGTGGAGACGGGCGGTGTGATGCCGTTCATGACCGCGCCTCCAGGGCCTCGCGCGTCCAGCCCTCGGCCACCAGCGCCTCGAACCCGCTGCGGGCGGCCTCCAGTGCCTGGTCGATGTCCGCCTCGGTGGTGGCGGCGGAGATGAACCAGTGGTGGTTGGGGTGGAAGAAGACGCCCTCGGCGATGGTCGAGGTGTAGAACACCCGCTTCGCGCGCTGGTTGTCGTCCTCGCTGCCCATCGCGAAGTCCAGGAAGGGCATGGGCGGATGGCCCACCACCTCGACCGCTGTGCCGCTCTTGGCGGCCAGTTCGCGCAGTCCGTTCTGGAGCCGCTCGCCCAGCCGCCAGATGTGCGCGAGATGGTCCCCGGAGCGCAGCTTGCGGATCGTGGCCAGCGCCGCGGCCATGGCGTCGGCGTTGGAGTAGTAGGTGGAGGAGATGTGCACCTTGCGCAGCGTGCGCAGTACGTCGGCGCGACCGGTCAGGGCCGACACGGCGTACCCGTTGGCGAACGCCTTGGAGAGCGTCACCAGGTCCGCGGTCACGCCGTAGTATTCCTGCGCGCCGCCGAGCGCCAGCCGGAAGGCCGAGCGGATCTCGTCGAAGACGAGCAACGCCCCGTACTCACGCGTCAGTTCGCGTACGCCTTCCAGGAAGCCGGGCTCGGGGGCCTCGACCATGAAGGGCATCATCACCACACAGGCGATGCTGTCCGGGTGACGCTCGAAGAGCGCCCGCAGCGAGTCCAGGTCGTTGTAGGTGAAGGTGTCGATCAGCGCGCGGCCGGCCTCCGGGACGCCGGTGTCCCACTGGGCGCACCAGTCGTGCCAGCCGTTGTAGCCCCAGCGCACCACCCGGTCCCGGCCGGTGAACGCGCGCGAGAGCCGCACCGCCGCGCCGGTCGCGTCCGAACCGGTCTTGAGCAGCATGCCCATCTCGGCACCCGGGATGATCTCCAGGATCTCCTCGATGAGCTCGGTCTGCACCGGCTTCATCAGGCCCACCGCGAAGCCGCGCCGGATCTCGCGGACCACGGCGTCGTCCACGTCCGGATCGGCGTGGCCGAGGATCACCGTGCCGTAGGAGAGGAAGAAGTCGAGGTACTTGTTGCCGTCCACGTCCCAGAAGTGGGCGCCCGCCGCTCGTTCGGCGAAGACGGGGTAACGTCCCTCGACCATCTGGTCCGAGGCGATGACGTTCTTTCTCTTGGCTGCCAGAGCATCGATCTGCTCGGCCCTGCGGTCGAGTTCGAAGGACCGGTCCAAACGCACGTGATCTTCCTTTCACCGAGCAGGCCGCAGCTCCCCGCCGCCGCACGGCGACGGGCGAACCGCGGATGAGGAAGTGCGGACGAGCGGGCTGTACGCGAACAGCCGGCGGTGCCGGCGACGGCTGCGGGGCAGGCCTTCAGCGGGAGCCCGGCCGGGAGGACCGGGCGACCTCCAGCAGCGCGTGCGAGCGCTCCCCGATACCGGACAGCTCCCCGCCCCGCAGGGAGTCGCCGATCAGCGGCCTGCCGAGAGCCGCCGCGTGCGCCCCCACCGCGAAGTACTCCGCGAGGTCGTCGGCGGTGATGCCCCCGGTCGGCACGATCGGGATGTCGGGGAACGCCATGGTGAGCGAGGCGAGATAGGCCGGTCCGCCCATGCGGGCGGGGAAGAGCTTGACCAGCGCCGCGCCGAGCCGGTGCGCCTCCATCACCTCCGTGGTGGTGAACGCCCCGCACACCACCGGGACCCCCAGCTCGCCCGCCGCGGCGAGAACCTCGGGAATCACCCCCGGGGTGAGCAGGTAGTGCGCCCCGGCGTCGACCGCGCGCTTCACGGTGTCGGCGTCGCGGATGGTGCCGGCGCCCACCAGCGCCGCCTCGGTGGCGACACTCTCGCTGAGCGCACGCAACGCGTTCGGCGAGGTGAGCGTGATCTCCACGGCGCCGATGCCCGCCTTGCCCAACTCCTCGGTCACCTGCGGCACGGCGGGCGATTCGGGCTCGGTGATCATGGCGATCAGCGGATCGGCGGACAGCCGCCGCACGAGGTCGGCGGGGGTGAGCCGGGAGCCGCTCATGCCTGCTTCTCCAGCACCAGGATCTGCCGCCGGGTCTGCCGTACGACCGGCGCCTCGGGGTCGGGCAGCGCGCGCAACTCCCGTACCAGCGGCTCGACCCTCTCCTCGTAGACCGAGTCGTCGACGGCCCACAGGTGGTAGAGCATCCGCTGCTCCAGGCCGGAGGCGATCGTCTCCGGGCTGTGCTCGTGCGTGGCCGCCTCGAGCTCACCGATCTCCACCGCCTTGAAGCCGACCGACTCGGCCAGTGGCACGATCCGGTCGGCGCGGTCATCCGCCTCGGCGGTACGGGACTGGATCGTCTCCATGATCTGGCTGACCGGGTGGTCGTCGAAGAGGATCATCCCGGGGATGACGACGTAGCGTCCGCCGGGCTTCAGAACCCGGTGTACCTCCGAGAGGCCCTTGCGGAGATCACCGACGACATGGGTGACCCAGACGCTGTACGCCTGACTGAACGTCTCGTCGGGGAACGGCAGATCCTCCAGCGAGGCGGCGGCCACCACCTGGCCGACCCGGTCCACCGCCTTGGTCAGCATGGAGTGGGAGAGGTCGATCCCCACCACCCGGTAGCCCTGCTCGTGGAGGGCCAGTGCGACCACGCCGGTACCCATGCCCGCGTCCAGGATGAGTTCGCCCTTGGACGTGCGGGAGGCCACGGCGGGAGCGATTCTCCGCCCTCGTGCCTCACCGCCCCGGGTCTGGTCGTAGAAGTCCGCCGCCGGCGAGAAATTGACCGAGGACTGCATATCCACCTGTCTCCATCTACTCGTCGTCAGTGCATGGAAAGGGCTGCGTGAAAAAGCAGGACAGCCTTCTGCCGCTACTTTTCGGTGTGATGCGCAAGGTGCGGGCAGAGATGTTCACATCCGGCACACCGCCGGCATCTCTTCGCGCATCCCGAACGCCGGCGGTGTCGGACCGACGGACTGCCGAGAGGCGGGACAAGGGGCACCCGGGCGAGGCCCTGGCAGGGGACCGGTCGCGGGGGGGGGGGGGGGGGCCGCCCCCCCCCCCCCCCCCCGCCCCCGGCCCCCCACGCGGCGGGGGCGCGGCCGCCGCCGCCGCAGGGGCGCGGGGC